>NZ_JBNUPI010000006.1:0-91438 GCF_050409505.1 Facklamia sp. P12937 | reverse complement strand
ATACAATATCAATAAACTGGTGTTATATATCCAAGAACAAGAAAAAATAAAGACCTGAGACAAAATGCGTGGACATTTTATCTCGGGTCTTATTTTAAAAGTTATAGCAAAAATGGACTTATGATACAGCCCCTTTAATTAATTTTGTTAATCATTTAATAAACTAGAAGTTTCTTTGCGTGAAAGATATTTACTGCGTTTGGGAATAATTGTTTGTGGCATAAATCGCGCAAGCAGCACTAGGACACTTGCTGATAGCAGCCAGGATAATAAAAGACCTAGCCAATGGTTAAGATTATTGAACTCAAATAAGACTTCTTCACCCAAGGCAAATGGCACAATCAGTTGGCGAATAGCAATAAATAATATTAAAGCTAAAAGACTGCCAGTGAAGATATTCAAATAAGTAGAAGAGTAACGTTTATTGTTCAAGGTCTTTTGTGTATATTTCGCAAATAAACCGGTTACTCCTACTGCTAAGATGGGAGCAATCCATTGAACGATTAAGACTAACCCATCATCTAATCCCCCGTTAAGCACTCCTTGGATAATTCCTACCAAAAGTCCGCTAATAATAGCTGATGGGGCGCCATGGCGCAATGCCAACCACATTAAAGGAATTAAGGCAATAATTAGCTCAAGCCCAAAAAAATTAATGGCTACTTCATCAGACACAAAAAACAAGATTAGGGATAGGACAAGAGCAATCACCATGTCCCAAAATTGTCTAATACTGCGTTTATTCATAATTATTTATCACCTTTTTTTACTTGATAATTTGAAGCTTCCATAATAATCGGTAGGATAACCGGACGACGTTTAGTCTCCTTATATAGATACTTACCAATTTTTTCACGCAGATCGCCCTTAAGATTATTCCAATCAAAATCATCTGAAACAATGTGTTTTTCTAAAACATCTAGCGTAATATCTGAACAAGCTTCAATTAAATCAATGGAAGTTTTCATAAAGACGAAACCACGCGAGGTAATTTGTGGGCCAACTAGAATTTTCTTCAAACGACGTGAAATAGTCGCGACTACAACGAAAATTCCGTCTTCACTTAAAATACGACGGTCTCTTAAAACCACATTCCCAATATCGCCTACGCCACTTCCATCGACTAAGACATCCCCTGCTGTCACCTGACCTGCTTGGATAACTTTTCCGTTTTCAAAGCTTAATACATCTCCAATAGATGGGATAATAATTTGATCTTCAGACATTCCCACTTGCAAGGCTAGATCACCGTGGGCTCTTAACATACGGTATTCCCCACTGACTGGAAGTAAAAAGTCCGGTTGAATAAAGTTTAACATTAATTTTAAATCATTGGGTGTAGCATGACCCGATGTCTTAAAGTGGTCTGTCACACTCATAACCCGAGCACCGGCTCTATAAATCATATCTTTGGTACGAGTCACACTCTTTTCCATTGAAACAGATGGAGTGGTTGCAATATAAACCGTATCATCTTCCTTTATGGTGACTGTTTTATGCTTACCTTGAGCCATGGCTTGGATAGTTTGAATCGGTTCGCCCACATCGCCAGTAGCCAGAATAACAATTTGATCCTCTTGATATTTATCGATATTTTTAAAATTACCAAAGACATCACGACTTGGAATAGAAATTTTATCTAACTTTAAAGCGACATCGACAATTTCGTAAAGGTCTTTGGTTGGGAAGAAAATGGTTCGTCTTGAATGGTGAGCTGCTTCTAAGACTTGCTGAATACGCATAATGTTCGAGCCAATCGTCCCTACTATCACTCTTCCTCGCGCATTGCGGAAGACTTCTGTTATTTCTTCTGTAATAACACGATCATTCACATTTTCCACTGGTGATTCTGCCTCAGCAGAGTCACTCAATAAGGCAAGAACCTTTTTCTTACCTAAGTCTGTCAACCGACCAAAATCAGTGCGGTAAGCTTGAGAAGCTGAAGGATCAAAGCGGAAATCGCCTGTGAAGACAATCGCCCCATCTTTAGTATCTATCACGATTCCGACTGAATCTGGAATGGTGTGAGTGGTAGGGAAGAAAGAAACATTGACATCACCAAATTCAATTTCAGTTTCTGAATCAATCACATGGAAATTTTCAAGGCGGTCATCGTGTCCTTGTCTACGAGCAGAAATAGAAGCCAATTCAATCGTTAACTGGGTTCCAAAAACCGGGGCATCAATCTTATCTAATAAATAAGGTAAGGCACCTACTGCATCGGCATGCCCATGTGACAAGAAAATCCCCACTACACGCTCAGCATTTTCTTCTAAATAGGTGAAGTCTGGAATCACCATATCAATTCCTAATAAATCATCTTGTGGATACAATAGCCCACAATCTAGCACAAATATGGCTTGATCGACTTCGACCAAATACATATTCTTGCCTTCTTCGCGAACACCACCTAAGGGAATAACTTTAATCTCACTCATAATACACCTCTATTATTATTTTTTCATATTTTATTAAACGCTTAGCAGCTTGATCTCCGTTAAGGGGTCAAATTCTGGCTTATCTCAGTTATTATAACATAGACCACCTTAAATTAAAATTTGAGCCTCTTTCCACCTCAACGACTACTGATTAAAGACTAATGAATTAGAATAAGCCCCCTTCATTTATAGGAGGGGGCTAAGACTTATTAAATTTATCGTTAATAATTATTCTGGCTTTTGCATTAACACTTTACGTGATAAATCAATCCGACCTTTTTCATCGATACTGGTTACTTTGACTGTTACAGTATCCCCAATATCAAAGACATCTTCGACCTTTTCAATGCGACGATGATCAATTTGAGAGATGTGAAGCAAACCTGATTTACCAGGTAGGACTTCCACAAAGCAACCATACTTCTCAATTCTAATAACTTTACCTTCGTATATTTTATTGACTTCCACATCTTCAACTAAGCTAAGCACAATCTCTTTTGCCTTTTTAATCATAGCTAAGTCTGAAGAAGCAATGCTAACTTGTCCTTCTTGAGAAATATCCATCTTAACGCCAGTTTGGTCAATAATGGAGTTAATGGTGTCACCACCCTTACCAATAACCACCTTAATTTTTTCAGGATCAATTTGAACCATTTCAATCTTCGGTGCATAAGGACTTAATTCTGGTCGTGGTTGAGCTAATTCACGAGTGATATTATCTAGGATTTCGAGACGGGCTTTTTTAGCTTGGGCTAAAGCTTCTTCTAAAATGGCCTTAGTAATTCCTTTTATCTTAATATCCATTTGTAAGGCCGTAATGCCTTCGGCAGTCCCCGCCACTTTAAAGTCCATATCGCCTAAGTGGTCTTCTAAGCCTTGGATATCGGTTAGGACAGTGTAGTTATCACCGTCCATCACTAAGCCCATAGCAATTCCTGCCACCGGTGCTTTAATCGGAACACCGGCATCCATTAATGCCAGCGTACCGGCACAAATGGATGCTTGTGAAGAAGAACCATTGGATTCTAATACTTCAGCCACTAAACGAATAACGTATGGAAATTCTTCTTCTGAAGGAATCACTTGGGTTAAAGCTTTCTCACCTAGCGCACCGTGACCAATTTCACGACGACCTGGTGAACCCACTCGTCCGGTTTCTCCTACTGAGAAGTTAGGGAAGTTATAATGATGCATGAAGCGTTTGCCTTCTTCTAATCCAAGACCATCAATAATTTGATGTTCGGATAAAGGAGCCAAGGTAGCTACTGATAAAGCTTGCGTTTGTCCACGGGTGAAGAGTCCTGAACCATGGGTACGTGGTAAAATGCCAGCCAAAGATTCCAAAGGACGAATTTCATCTATTTGACGACCATCTGGACGAATACGGTCATGGGTAATCAACCGACGAACGACTTCTTTTTCTAAGTCCTGCATAGCCGAAGAAACATCTTTCAGTTTCTCTTCTAAATCTTCTGCTTCGGCATACTTTTCACTAAAGAAAACTTCAGCTTCTTCACTCAATTGATTAACCGCTTCATCGCGGGCTTGTTTTTCCTGTGTTTTAACAGCTGTAACCATTTTTTCATTGTATAAGCTCTTGACTTGCTCAGTGATTTCTTGATCGATTTGAACTAATTCAAATTCAAATTTTTCTTTTCCAACTGCTTGGACAATCTCTTTTTGAAAGGCCACTAATTCTTGAATATTAGCGTGTCCAAACAATAAGGCTTCCAGCATATCCTCTTCTGATGCTTCCTTAGCAGAAGATTCTACCATGTTGATCGCGGTCGCAGTCCCTGCTACGGTTAAATCAATCTCAGAAACTTCTTTTTGGTCGGGTGTAGGGTTGATAACAAATTCACCATCGACACGTCCCACATCCACTCCGGCAATCGGTCCATCAAATGGTATATCTGAAATAGCCAATGCTAGCGAAGAACCAAACATAGCTGCCATCTCTGGTGAGCAATCTTGTTGAACTGAAAGGACTGTATTAGTAATTTGAATTTCATTCCGCACGCCTTCAGGAAACATTGGGCGGATTGGACGGTCAATTAAGCGGGCAGTCAGGGTCGCGTTATCAGAAGGTCTACCCTCACGTTTTAAGAAACCACCTGGCACCTTACCAACCGCATACATTTTTTCAATGTAGTGAACCGTTAAGGGGAAGAAATTCATCGGTGAAGGGGATTTGGAAGCGACAGCAGCAGTCAAAACGACTGTATCGCCATAACGTACTAAAACTGCTCCATTGGCTTGTTTTGCCATTTGTCCTACTTCAACAATTAAGGGACGGCCTCCCCAATTTGTTTCAAATACTTGTTTAGTTGTCATAACATAACTCCTTTTAAATTTTTAATCATTCGGAGTAGCACTAAACAAAAATCAACCGTTTAAAGTTTAAACGACTCATTTTTGTATAGTGTGAAACTCCGAACAAATCTACTAGTAATATAACAAAAAGGATGGCTAATTGCCATCCTTTAGTCGCAGGATTAACGACGTAATCCTAATCTTTTAATTAAATCACGGTAACGAGTAACGTCCTTGTTACGTAGGTAAGCAAGAAGGTTACGACGGTGACCAATTTTCTTCATTAATCCACGATAAGAGTGAAAATCTTTCTTATGTGTTTTAATATGGTCGTTTAAATTGTTGATGTCTTCTGTTAAGACAGCAACTTGAACCTCAACAGAACCGGTATCACCTTCGTGACGTGCGTATTCTTTCATGATTTCAGTTTTACGTTCTTGTGTTAATGCCATATTATTCACCTCTTTCTATTTTATTTCCACTAGCTAAGTAAAGCGTTGGTGATGCGCTAAACCGAGCGAGGGCATTGTTCTGAATTTTCATACAGAACAATGATTAATTATAGTTTAAAGCAGTCTCATAATCAAGGGGTTTTCTTAATTAATTGGAAATAGGGCTGAAATTCGTCTGGAGCTTGATCTTCTGCTAATAAGTGAACAGCCAATTCTGATTGAGCGCTTTGTTTAGTGGTCCCTTGGAAGTAGTACCTAAAATCTAGATGATAATGAGCCCCTTCGCCTTTTTGTGGGTTAGCGGGGATGGCAAATAGATTAAGGTCTACTAATTCGGACTGAGTAAGGGAGGTGAATTTTAAACCCGTTTCTTCGTATAGCTCACGCAAGGCTGTTGTTTGAGGGGTCTCCCCTATTTCCACGTGTCCTGCGGGTAATAAAGTTTTATGTAAATAAGGATGATGAATAAAAACTAAAGACTGATCTTGAAAAACCAAGGCTGAAGCTGATAAGTGCAATGGACTTTTGCGGTCCAAGAGATTGCTTGCAGGATATTGATCCATTATTTCTTGGAGCCTTAAAAACTTCTTCTGATTAAAGAAGGGTGAGACTTTAATCAATTCTTGCGCATTATTCAAAAGCTCTGCTGCATTAATTTGTTGCAAACAAATCCCTCACTTTTTTTATCAGATGGAAAGAGCCCACAACAATAATAGGATCGTCTTGGTCTTCCATCAGTTGTTTTAAGCCTGCACGACTATCCGGATAAGAAATCACTGAGCTTCCTTTTTGTTCAAAAAGTTTTGCTAGCTCTTTGGTATCCATCGCTCGATCTGGAAAATCGGGCTGGGTCACATAAAAATCAGCAGTTAATTTTAATAATTCATCTAGAATAGCCGGTACATCTTTGTCTTTGAGAAAACCACACAAAATGCTCAACTTTTGACCAGCATATAATGATTGGATGCTAGAGATTAATTCTTGAATGGCATCTAAATTATGAGCAGCATCTAGGATAATGTCGGGAGTGCTTTGCACTTTTTCAAAACGTCCTACCATTCTTAAGTCTTTAAAAGCTTTTGTCATGTCAGTCTCTATAGGAGAAGGTTGTTCACTTTCCAACCATACTTGATACCATTTAAAGACGGTCTTTAAATTTTCATTTTGGAAAGTCCCTAATAAGGGCAAGTAGAGTTCAAAACTTTTTTGATTTAGTTCCACTTGAAAATAATGTGGACGCTTGTAAACAATCTTTTGGTCAGAGCTATCATGGAAAGAACTTTTTTGCTCCGAGCTTATTTGTTTAAGACGCTCAACCACTCCGTTCTTTTGGTTCGGCGCCACAATGACTTGTTGATTTGAACGGATAATACCAGCTTTAGTCTCTACGATAGCTTGCAAAGAATCCCCCAGTAAATTTAAATGATCCATACCAATTTTAGTAAAGATGGCATATTCAGAGTGGCTAATTGCATTGGTCGCATCAAGGCCCCCACCTACACCACATTCTAAAACTAGATAATCACAGGCTAAATGGGCATAATAAAGGATCCCAATCAAAAAGATGGTCTCAAATTGTGACAAATCTTTTTGTGGGTCTAAGCCTAACACAATCGCCGCTCGGTGAACTTCCGCCATGATACAGCTGAAATCTGACTGACTAATCATTTGGTCATTGACTTTAATACTTTCACATTCTGAATATAAATGAGGACTGGTAAATAGTCCTGTGCGATATCCATGAGCAAGTAATAAATGAGAAATCATATTAGCAGTTGACCCCTTACCATTAGTTCCCGCAATATGGATGATTTTAACGGTTTGGTCCGGTTGGCCCAATTGTTTCAACATGGCTTTTAAAACACTTAGACGGTCTCCTTCACCATAAAGAATAGTTGGTAAATCATCGGTCAAACTGTTAATCATAAGGCGTTCACCTTAGGTAAAGACTGCAGAAATTCATTCCGCAACTGAACATCTTCATTAAAGGCGCCTAAATAATAATTGGTACGGGTAATGGAGTTGACTTTTTGGACCCCGCGCATTTCCACACACATATGACGGGCATCAACCACCACAGCTACTCCCTTAGCATGGGTAATCTCCATCAAAACCTCAGCGACTTCACGCGTAATATTTTCTTGCACATTTAACTTTCTTGCAGCATAGTTTACCAATCTTGGTATTTTTGACAGGCCAATAATTTGTCCATCTTGTGGAAGATAGCCTACATGAACATTCCCAAAAAAGGGTAACATATGATGTTCACACATAGAATAAAAAGGGATATTATTGACTGCCACCATTTGTTGATTAGGACTGGCATCGGTTGGGAACATTTTTCCTTCCGTAAATTCTTCTAAGCGAGTAGAAGCTGTAATTTCCTTTAGCGACTTGGCAACACGTTTAGGTGTTTCAATGAGCCCCTCACGATCTGGGTCTTCTCCGATTTCGATTAAAAGCTCACGAACTAATTCTTCTATACGATTCAAATTAATTTCTTTCATTTTCTACCACTCTTTCTATTCTTTGGTCTTGTGTCTTTTCTAAATGTTCAATGGCTTGATTAATTTGACAATAAGCATAAAAATTGGTGTCAATAATTTCTTTTAAAGGAATTAACACAAACAAACGGTTCATTATTTCGGGATGCGGTAAAGTTAGCTGAGGGTCTTCACTTTCTAGATGGCCAAAATATAAGATATCCATATCTAAAGTTCTAGGTCCCCAAACGATCAATCGCTTTCTTAGTAACTCGGCTTCTATTTCATGAAGGTAGTCCAATAAGTCATAAGGATCTAAGTCTGTTTCAATGGCGAGAGCTTGATTAATGAAGTCATCTTGCACGACTCCTCCTACTGGAGAAGTCTGATAATAGGCCGAGGCTTTTAAGACTTCAATTTGTGGATGAGTCGCTAACAGCTCTTGCCCCTTTCGCAGATTAGCCATCCGATCTCCTAAGTTAGATCCGACACTCAGATAAACAGTTGCCATCCTCTATCCCTCCAATTCAATTTCGGCAGAATCTAAAATACCATCGATGGGTAATTGTAATTTGCGAACATTGACTTTGACCTGACTAATTAGTTGTGGATTGGATTGTTTTATTAAATCTAAAAGGTCAAAAGCAACTGTTTCAATCAAGTCGACCCGTGTTTTTTTTATATATTCAGCAACTAGATCATAAAAATGCGCATAAGAGACTGTTTCATTTAAATCATCTCGCGTGAGACTGGCCTTCATGGTCACCGTCAGATCAACAGCGATATTTTGACCTAATTTCTTCTCTTCAGGAAAATAGCCAATATGCGAATAAAAACGCATGTTATTTAATTTTATCTTAAACATAACTCCTCCTATTTAAGTGGATAAGCAGCAAAATTTGTATCCTCTAAGCCATCAGATAAGCGCAAGTGGTTACCAATTAACGAAGCAATCCGGTGAGAGCTTCCCACATGAACCCTAAGCATTTCGATACCCATAAAAGCAGCGATAGCGGATAAGGCAGCAGAGCCTTCGTCTCTTTGTTTGAATCCTTCTTCGGTTTCAACATCTACATTAAAGCCAGCTTCTTGCAGGGTGTTTTGAATAAAGCGTTTACGAGAAACCCCTAAGAAGCAGGTAAAGCCTTTTTGGTGAATCCGATTGGCTTGATGGATTAATTGGTAGTTCTCACGTTTAGTTAAACCAAAGCCGATTCCTGGGTCAAGTGCGATGCGGTCTTTTTTGATACCCGCTTCAGCCGCATACTTTAAAGACTTATCAAAATACTTATCCATCAATTCAACAGCGTCCATTTTGGCAAAAGCGTCCAATTCTGCTTTGCTAAAGACGCCTTCTGCTCCAAACTGCGGAAAGACCTTGGCGGAAGGATGGTCTGGACGGACAATTACTGGATTAGCCATCACAATGACACCAGCTTGAGTTGGTGCAATCACTGAGGCCATGCGCGGGTCACCTAAAAGTCCAGTAATATCGTTGATAATATCGGCTCCGGCTGCAAGCGCTGCTTGAGCAACCTCAGCTTTCCAAGTATCAACTGAGATTATTACATCAGATTGCGCTCTTAGGGCCTTGATAACTGGGACGACACGTTGGATTTCTTCTTCTACGGCCACATAAGTCGACCCCGGACGGGTAGATTCTCCTCCGATATCAATCATTTGACAACCTTGCTTAATCAATTCCATCGCTCGCTTACAGGCCACTTCTAGACCAAACCATTTTCCTCCATCTGAAAAAGAATCTGGGGTCACATTGACGATTCCACAGAGAATGGTCGGGTCGCCATGCTTAATCTCACGATGGTTAAAGCGAAAGACTGGCTGTTTTTTTGGATTTACTTGCATGTTTTACTCTCCCCACTTAGATAGTTTGACTCAAAAAAAGAGCACTCTTCAAAAGAGTGCCCTCCACAAGATGAAAACAGCGGAGGCGATTATCTATCGCGTGAGAATCACTTCGTCTTCTAGCGACATCCCATCTAGAAGCACTTTACGTAAATAACCTACTCTGTTTTTGAATTCCCTTATATTGTAAGGGAATACATTAAAAATTACAATGTTAGATTTTTATTACTTATTTTATCTTGAAATGCGCTTTCAACTCCATCATTAAATCACGCGTCTCGGCTGCTTTTTCAAAATTCATTTCTTTAGCATAAGCTTTCATCAACATGGTTAAACGCTCCAGCTCTTCCTCTCTTTGCATCCGAGATAGTTGTTTGAAATCTAGTAAGACATTTTCTTGACGATCTTCTGCTTCCACATCGTGAGTGATACGAATTAAGTCGCGAATATCTTTTTTGATAGTCGTCGGTGTGATACCATGCTCTTTATTATAAGCTGTTTGAATTTGGCGTCGTCTTTCTGTCTCATCAATCGCTTTTTGCATAGAATTAGTGATGCGATCTGCATACATAATTACGCGACCGTTTTGGTTTCGAGCGGCTCGACCAATTGTTTGTACCAAGGCACGTTCTGACCTTAAAAAGCCTTCCTTGTCCGCATCTAAAATCGTCACCAGTGATACCTCAGGGACATCTAGTCCCTCTCTTAATAAGTTAATCCCGATTAAGACGTCAAAAACACCTAATCTGAGATCACGGATGATTTCCGTTCGCTCCAAAGTCACAATATCTGAATGCAGATATTTGACCTTAATATCCAATTCCCTTAGATAATCGGTTAAGTCTTCAGACATTTTTTTGGTTAAAGTCGTTACAAAGACACGTTCATTTCTTTCCACTCTTAAACTAATTTCGGAAACTAAATCATCAATTTGTCCCTTAATCGGTCGAACCTCTATAACAGGATCCAAAAGACCTGTTGGACGAATAATTTGTTCGACATATTCATGGTTGGTATGTTCTAATTCATAAGGGCCTGGTGTGGCTGAGATATAAATAATCTGATTAATATGGTCTTCAAACTCATTGAGTTTAAGTGGACGATTATCCACAGCTGAAGGTAGACGAAAGCCGTATTCAACCAACTGCTCCTTACGCGCCCGGTCACCATTATACATCCCACGAATCTGCGGCATGGTAATGTGGGATTCGTCAGCAACGATTAGAAAATCATCAGGAAAGAAATCTAATAGCGTATAAGGTGGCTCTCCTGGTGCACGCCCATCCAGATGGCGCGAATAGTTTTCAATGCCTGAACAATAGCCCATTTCCAATAACATTTCAATATCATAGTTAGTTCTTTGCTCTAGTCGCTGAGCTTCTAATAGTTTATTCTCAGAGCGTAAGACTTCTAATCTTTCCTCTAATTCTTGACGAATACTTTCAACTGCTCTTTGCGTTTGTTTTTGATTAGCTACGAAGTGGGTAGCCGGATAAATGGGATAGTGTTCGACATCCTTTTTGATTTCACCTGTTAAAACATCTACTTCACGGATACGGTCGATTTCATCACCGAAAAACTCAATCCGAATGACTTCTTTATCTCTTGAAGCTAAAAAGATTTCTAGGACATCGCCACGGGCTCTAAAGGTTCCACGTTGAAAATCAATATCATTGCGAACAAATTGCATGTCGACTAAACGAGCCATCACTTGGTCACGGGCAATTTCTTGACCTTGACGTAAAGAAAGTACATGCTCACGATACATGTCCGGATCAACCAAACCATAAATACACGACACTGAGGCGACTACTATCACATCGTCTCTTTCTAATAAAGAAGAAGAAGCTGAATGACGCAACTTATCAATTTCGTCATTGACACTGGATTCCTTTTCGATATAGGTATCAGAAGATGGCACATAGGCTTCTGGCTGATAATAATCATAGTAGGAGACAAAATATTCGACCGCATTATCAGGGAAAAATTCTAATAATTCGGAATATAATTGACCCGCTAGTGTTTTATTATGAGCTAGGACCAATGTTGGTTTATTGACTTCTTCAATTACCTTAGCCACTGTATATGTTTTACCCGTACCAGTAGCCCCAAGTAAAATCTGCTCTTTTTTCCCTGCTCTTAAACCAGCCGCTAACTCTTTAATTGCCTGGGGTTGGTCACCAGCTGGTTCATAAGGTGATACCACCCTAAATTTATTACTCTTCAAAAACTCGCCTCCATTTATGCTTTTGCTCTTAATAAATTACACAACTTTTGCTTGTCTCACAAGTTCAATGCTTATTAAATAATCTGACTTATTTTTATTGCAAGTTGACATTGTCTTCTGTATAATATTTCTTGTTGACTAAGTTTTCAGACTTAGACTAGATTTATTGAAAAGAGGTGACCATTCATGGCCAATACAGCATCAGCAAAAAAACGTACACGTCAAACTGAAAAAGTTTCTAGCCGTAAACGCACTCAAGTTTCTGCTTTAAGAACTGCAATGAAAAAAGTTCGCGTAGCAGTTGAAACGGGCGAAGGTGATGTTCAAGCATTATACCAAGCCGCAGTTAAAGCTATTGACTCTGCCGCAACTAAAGGCTTAATTCATCACAACAAAGCAGCACGTGATAAATCTCGTTTAGCTAAATTAATTGCATCTGCTAAATAATAATTGAGCTTCCATTGGGAGCTTTTTTTGTTTTACTGATTAATCAGACCAAGCATCCTCGTTAATCCTTGTTTGATTAGGGGCCTAACAACAAGCCGATAAATCTTGTTACAGACCCTAATCGAAAGGTTTTAAGAAGGATGCTTTTTATGTTGAACTTCATTTTATAGATACTGATTAAGTAGTTCTTGTCGACTGTGCTTGCTTAAATAAGACACTGGAACATCTAATTGTGTTAAGGCTCCTGATTTTCCTTCACTAGCTAAACGGTAAACCGCTCTGGCATAGGCCAGCAGTAAATGGGCTTGATTAAATCGAGGGTGATTAAAACTTAAGCTCAAATCATAAGTAGTAAGCTCTTGATTGTCTGAAAGGGTCCGAATCAGCCGACCCGCTTTGGCTTCCTTTGAAAGCTTGGTCATCTGATCACTCGAAACAAAATTTATATTCCTTTCAACTTGAGAAAGATAATTAGGTAAGGCCTGTACTTGATCATGAATCCTGTCAGGATTCACTCCCTCTTCCAAAACTAGGTAAGCCACTCTTTCTTGATAGTCAGAAAAACGCAAATCAGCACCTTCCCCTTTTAAAATGGCTTGTATACTTTGAGGAGAGGCTTTGATATATACACTTGCTTGGGCTACTCCTTCTATGCCAGCCAGTGTTTCACTCATTTTTTGACTCCATTCATTTTCGATAAAACGATAATTAGTTGCTTGAGGCATCACAGCTTCTGCCAATAATTGATTGATTGTATAAATACCAGGATTCCACCCTACACCTATCACGGCTAATTTATGGTGAACCTGACTGATAGAATCGATCGATTTTAATAAAAGAGCTGGCTTAGCATAAAAATTATATGTATCCACTAAATTAAAATGAGCCGCATATTCCGTTAGATTATCAGGATTATCCTCAGTAGTACCCCTACAGACTAGCAAGACATCAATAGACTCTTTAAAGTTAAGTACTTGTTCCATGGGATGAATAGGCAAAGACTGCAAGGCTTGTGGGAAGTCCTGCTTACTTTGCCGGCTAAAGATATGTTGGATAATTAAGTCTTGGTGTTGATCCATAACTTCCATAATAGCTTGACCCACTTGATCGAAACCTGCGATGGCTAAGCGAATTTTTTGCATAGGATCCTCCTTTAATTAAAGTTGCATGATTTTGGTCAGGATCAGATAGAAAGACGTATCCTTATTGCCCAAACCGGTTTTCATTTGGTAATCGGCTTGAATGAGTTGTAAATAAAGCTGACTAAGTTCTCCTATTTGCATGGGTCGACTGGCTTGAAGGGCTAATTTCACTCGATAAGGATGGACAGAGAGTGTTTGAGCTATTTCATCTTGCTTTATTCCTTGCATTTGTAAGAGTTTAACTTGTAAAAATAAGCGAAACTGCGAAACGATTAAGGCATGTAGTTGAATGGGATCGTGCTTCATTAATATTAAGTCTTGATAAATTTGAATCGAGCGATCAAGCTTGCGGGCTAGTATAGCATTGGTCAATTCAAAGACATCTGAAGCTAGGCTGCGTGTGACTAAAGAATTTACCACTTCCAGGGTAACCTTTTGACCACTTTGAGCAAATTGTTTCAACTTCTCCAATTCAGCCACTGCTTGACTCAATTGATAATCTACACGTTGTAACAAAGCCTTTTGGGCTTCTGTAGTCATCTCAAAATCAGCACTTTGAATATAACTTTGAATAAAGGACTGAACAGCCGCTTCTCCTAGAGGAGAAATATTAATATAAGTCGTCTCTTTCAGGAATGCCTTGGTTAATTTTCGCCTTTTATCCACTTGATCATGAGGGACGATAAAAAGAATACAAGTAGCGGGATTAGGATCCTTCAAATAATCCAACAAGCGCTTTGTTTGACCATCAGTCATTTTTTGTTGAGCTTGGCTGTTTAGAAAATCTACTTGGTCCACTATAATGAGGCGTTGGTCGACAAAAAACGAATAACTTTCTGCTTCATCTAAAACAGTGTCAATGGATACTTCATTAGCGTCAAAGCTAGAAAGGTCTAGTTCGCCGGCCAAATTTTCAATTTTTTGAGCCAGAGCTTGTCGAAAATTTTGTTGAAGATAGACTTCACTGCCTTGAAGACAGTAAACATTATCAATCTTACCCTGAACCAAAGCCTGTTTTGCCTTTTGAAAGTCCATAATGCCCCTCCTCATCCTCTCTCATTAGTGTACCAAATATTTTATGCTTTGTATGCTATAAAGCCTTTTAACTTGCAGGCACTTTCTTGTATAATAGGAATATCATTATAGTCGCAGAAAGGAATTTATTATGCAACCAATCATCGCAATTACTGGTAGTATTACACCCATTCAAAACGACCCTCGATATGCAGCCTTCGATGCTACTTACACCCCTCACTTTTTTGTAGAAGCTATTATTGAAGCGGGAGGGATTCCACTCGTTCTACCCATCAATAACCAATATCCAATTGAAGCCATTATTGACCGTATAGACGGTCTGATCCTAACTGGTGGACAAGATGTGGATCCACGTTTTTATCAAGAAGAACCTCATTTAAAATTAGGATCTTTAAATATCGACCGTGACCACCATGAATTAAAATTAATTAAACATTTTATGCAAGCTGGCAAGCCAATCCTTGGTATCTGTCGTGGTATGCAATTAATTAATGTTCTTCAAGGTGGGAACCTCTATCAAGACCTCAGCTTGTATCCAGAATGGGCTATTCAACACGTGCAAAAATCAGAATTAAACCGTATGACCCACCGGGTTAAAATTGATCCCAATTCACGTTTAAGTAATTGGATGGGAACTGGTGATTACGTCAACAGTCTTCACCATCAAGCCATTAAAGAGCTGGGTAAAGACTTAAAAGCCATTGCCTGGTCAGGTGACCATCTGGTTGAAGCCATTGAATCCACTGATCCAAATGTGGATATTTTAGCTGTCCAATGGCACCCTGAACTCACTTACAAACATCAAGAAAGCAGTCGAGCTATCTTTAAAGATTTGGTAGAACGGGCTAAAAATAAGCAGTAATTTTTAATTAATCAAACAAAAACGAATCCTGCATAGGATTCGTTTTTGTTTTAGTATTGCTTACGATCACCGTACATATAAGGGTCAGCTTCTGAGAACATATAGGATCGGTGATGGTAACGCATAGAGAGTATCAGACCCACTCCGACCATATTGGACAGTATGGCCGATCCCCCTTGAGAGATAAAGGGTAATGGTACTCCCGTAATTGGCAGTAAACCGATAGTCATGCCCACATTCTCTAGAACGTGGAAAAGAATCATGGTAATAACTCCTGCAGAAATATAAGTATAATACTCATTTTGAGTCTCAAAACAAGTTTGAACCATTTGATAAATCAAAACAAAATAAATCACCAGAATAATCGCCGCACCAAAAAAACCAAAATTTTCACCAATAGTCGTAAAAATAAAGTCTGATTCACGAACCGGAACTGGCACTTCGGAAATGCCAAAGCCCTTACCATAGAGTTGACCAGATCCAATCGCTAAGATCGATTGAACCAGTTGGTAAGATTCACCTCTGGTGTCTGAGAAGGGTTCTAACCAAGTAGTGATCCGGCCTAACTGATAAGGTTGGAAGCCGATTTTCAGTAAGGCATCTGGGAATAAGACGGCCAGTAAGATTAATCCCCCACCAACAATGAAAACAACTGAAAAAGCTGGAAATAAAATTTTCCATGAAACACCGGATAAAAGAATCAATCCAGCGATAATAGACAGCATGACCAAGTTAGTTCCCAAGTCATTTTGCATTTGCACTAATATTAATACAGGTGCGGAAGCCAATAAGAGTTTACCAATCAAGATAAAGTCGCTTTGAATCGTTCGATTAGTATTTTGATTATTGTGTTCGGTTACCAATCGTGACAGATAAACTATCAAGGCTGGTTTCATCAACTCTGAAGGTTGAAAAGATAAAGAACCTAATTTGAACCAAGATTTAGCTCCCGTCATGATTGCTGTTTGGCGATCATGGAAAAAAAGGACGAGCACCAGTAAAAACAGACCAATACCGTAAAAGTAAATAGATAATTTCCAATACTGTTCACTATCAAACTGCATAACGATAATAACGACCAGAGAACCTAAGGCGTACCACAAGGCTTGTTGTAAGGTCGGCCCGATTCCTTGGTTGGAAATCATTGCGGTAGTTGCATATACAACGGCTAAGCCCACTAAACATAACAACAAAACAGTTAAAACAATGCCATAATCAATTCGATTTTCTTGATAACTAGCAATTCTTCTATTTATTTGCATTAATATTTCTTCCTCCTTAAGGATAAGACTTAATCGATGGATTTGATAGATCGAATCATTTCATTAAAGTCTCTTATTAACTGCCTTAAAATCTAAAGTTAAAACATTTATAAAAGCGCCGATAAAAAATATGAGACAATTTAGATAAATCCAAAACATGATGACTAAAATTGCACCCAAGGCAGTGTTACTATTAAGTGATTGATTAAATTGAATAATGGTTCCAAATAATTTACCTAAAAGAGTAAACGTTAATACAGAGAATAAGGATCCTGGAATAGCTTTAGTATATTTTAATTGATGATGCGGTAAATAGGTATAAACAATCACTAGAAAAATAAAGAGGAAAAATAAAGACCCCCAACTTCCCCCTCTTAACCAAGTAAACAAAAAGCTCAAATCACTTCTTAAATACTGGTCAATCCAAGTCAGTAAATACTCACCGAAAGTAAAAATAAAGGTTGAAACTAAAATAACTAAGACGCTGACTAAGGTAAAAAGATAGGCAAATAAGCGTTGAATCAAAAAGTGTCTCTTGCTCTTTACCCTATATATTTGATTGAGCACTCTTTGCAAGGCATTAAACACATTGGAAGCAGGCCATAAAGCTAAGACTAAACCAATTGGCACCCAGCTAGTAGAAGCTGTTTGATAGTACTGTTGAATCATTGGGATTAAGGACTTAGCCACTTGTCCAGGCAAAGTAGTTCTCAAAAAGACAATGACTTCTTCATAAGAATAAGGTAAGAGCACAATCAAGTTGGAAAAGGCTAAGAGAATAGGAACAACGGCTAAGAGAATAAAGTAAGAAACTTCCGCCGCGTATGAGCCAAAAGAAAGCCCATCAAGCTGCTTTTTTATTTTGACAACTAAGCTTTTGATTTGGTCTTTAGACTTGGTATTTAACAACCCCATTTAGGCTACTCTCCCTTCTTATAACTTCTATAGATTACCATAATCATTGAGTAATTGCACTTGAATGTCTAAGCAAAATCGATAAATTCAATCGGATTGCTTAGACAATAATTGGCAATAAGGTTATAATTAAAGAGAATAAAGAACGGAGGGAATTTATGTCTAACGGTGTTACTTTTTACTTTATGCGGCACGGTGAAACGATATTTAATCACAATGGTCAAGTGCAAGGTTGGTCCGATGCCCCCCTAACTGCTAAAGGAATTGAGCAAGCAAGAGCTTCTGGTCGCGGCATTGCAGATATCCATTTTGATGCGGTTTATTCCAGCGATTTACACAGAACGCAAGAAACTCTCCGCTATGTTCTGGATGAAAACCATCACAAAAACCACTACGAAATCCAATTAATGAAGGAATTACGGGAAGTCTTCTTTGGTTCATTTGAAGGTCAACCAGCTTCCAATCTGTATGATGCAGTGGATGAGCATTTATTGGCCGGTGGTATTGACGTAAAAAAAATGGATAAACCAATTGAAATGCCTAAATTTCTAAAGCTAGTAAAACATTTAGACCCTGAACATTGGGCTGAAAATTATGTTGAATTTTGGGATCGGATTGAATCAGGACTTTTAATTCTATTAAATAAGCATGCGGGAACTAATCAAAAAATATTGATTATGAGCCATGGCATGGCCATTAGCAATCTAATTCACGGTTTAGTGGCAGATTTCGAGAGTGGACAACCCCTATCTAATTGTTCCCTATCCATTGTTGAATATCGTGACGGACAATTTCGTTTAAACGCCTTTAATCAAACTGAGCATTTTATCTACGATAAATAAGTCAGCCATTTTATAAATTAATCCTAAACAATAAAAACACCGGGGCATTTACCCGGTGTTTTTTGCTTGAGAATTTAGAAACTAGGAAACCTTAGCCTGCATCCGATACATTTCGGCATACTGTCCATTTAAAGCCATCAATTCATGATGGTTGCCTTTTTCTTTGATTTCGCCATTATCCATCAAAATAATTTGATCGGCATGCTGAATAGTCGATAGGCGGTGCGCAATGATAAAAGTTGTCCGACCTTTTTGTAGCACTTTCATGGCTGCTTGAATGATCGTTTCAGTCTCAGTGTCAATATGTGAAGTTGCTTCGTCTAAAATTAAAATCTTAGGATCAGCAGCCAGGGTACGCGCAAAGGAAATTAACTGCCGTTCCCCTGAAGAAAGGGATTGACCTTTTTCAACCACTACTTCATCGATCCCCTTTTCTAATTTAGCCATCATTTCTTTGGCCCCAACTTGTTCGATAGCCTGCATGATCTTTTCTTGGCTGATCTCCGGATCATTCATAGAGATATTACTAGCAATGGTTCCTGAGAAAAGGTAGGGCTCTTGTAGGACGATACCCATATCGGCTCGAACACTCTCACGCGAAAAGTCTTGAATATCCTGGCCGTCAATCAAAATCGTTCCATCTTGTGGATCATAGAAACGGAAAATTAAATTAATTATCGAAGATTTTCCTGAACCGGTATGACCGACTAAACCAATTGTCTGACCAGGCTCAACTTCAAAATTAATATTTTTTAAGACTTTTTGATCGCCTTTATAGGCAAAGTTCACATTTTGAAAGCTAACACGCCCCTCACCCATTTCAAAGACTGCTGCTTGATCTTTTTCACTGGGGTGATCCATCAAGGAAAAGACCCTAGAGCCTGAAACTAAAGATTGTTGCAACATAGTCATTAAACGCACAATTTGTGTAATCGGATCAAAAAGGCGCGATACATAATTAATTAACACATATAATTTACCGACAGAAATACCTAAGATGCCCTCTAAGTATTGAGTTCCTAAATAGGTCACTACCAATAAGATACCCATATTTTTTAATAAATCAGCCAAGGACCAAGAGAGTCTAGAATCAATCTTTTGGGATTGGAGTCTTGATTGATACCATTCTTCATTGGTTGCTTCAAATTCATCATTGAGCATTTCTTCTTGTCCAAAGGCTTGAACAATTGTTACCCCTTGAATAATCTCAGCCGTTTTGCTGTTTAATTCAGAGATACTTTCACGCCATTTAGTATTGACTGGCGCAATTTTACGCATATAAATAACTTGCCAAACGATAAAAAGTGGGATGAATAAAAGAAAGGCTAAACCAATTTTTAAATTGACGTAGAGTAAGGCGGCATAAATACCAATGACCGTCATTAAGTTAATCAACATACGGTTACAAAAGTTTTGATAAAAGGACTGACGCAAAACTTCCGTGTCATTGACAATTCGAGCCGCAATTTTTCCAGCCGGTTTATCATCAAAGTATGAAACTGGTAGGGTTTGCATATGCTGATGGGCTTGATCCCTCACCTTTTTACTCAACTGATTGGCCACAAAAGCCATTAAAATATATGCAGAGTAAGAAAGGACTGCCGAAGAAACCAAAATCAAGACATAGCGAATGAAGAAGCTAATTACCTTGCCTTGTTCAATGATTTGATTATTACTGACTTGATTGGCTGCATAATCAATTAAATCTTTAGCTAATAAAGGAGCATAAACAGAAAGGCCGACCGAAGCAATTAGGAAGAAAACACCTAATAAAAATTTCCATTTAGCATACTTCAAATAGGACAATAAACGTTTAAAAGTTTCCATTTTCGCCCTCCTCCATTAGTTGATTACGATACTGTTGGTAATACCAACCTTTAGTTTTTAATAGTTCTTCAGGTTTTCCTCTTTCAATGATGCGCCCATCTTCTAAGACTAAAACTAAGTCTGCATGCGAAACAGCTGAAAGACGATGGGTAATGATAATATTGGTTTTATCTTGACGTGCTGCTTGAATATTTTTAATGATAGCCGTTTCGGTTTTAGCATCTACTGCAGACAAGGAGTCATCCATAATTAAAAGCTCCGGCTTACGAATTAAAGCACGGGCAATCGCAATTCTTTGTTTTTGTCCACCTGAAATGGCTACCCCTTTTTCACCGATTAAGGTTTCTAAGCCCTTATTCATATGGGCCATATCCTTAGTAAAATCAGCTGCTTCAATGGCCTCGTTCAGCTCCGCTTCTGTCGCATCAGACTTTCCAAAAAGAATATTGTCTTTGACTGAGCGAGAGAAAAGCACATGGTCTTGAGGAACATAACCAATCAAACTAGCTAATTGTTCAAAATGATAATCAGCAATCGGATGGCCGTTAATCTTTAAGGATTCAGGATCTTCAACAGGATACTGGCGTAAGAGTTGTCGCACTAAGGTCGACTTACCTGAACCGGTTTTGCCAACAATTCCTAAAGTTTGACCCGCCTTTAAAGAAAAATTAATGGCTTGAATAACTGGCTCTTGATCATCAGGATAGGCAAACTGAAAATCTTTGAAATCAATTTGTTCAATCTGACTAATCGATCGGTCGCCTTCTTTGCCAAAGAGATCATCAGCCTCTTCGATTTCTTGAATCTTACGGTGTGAAACTTGACCCTGTTGATAGATCGCAATCAAATCAGACATCCCCCAAATCACTTCATTAAACATACCGAGATAAATTTGGAAGGTAATCAATTGACCAATTGATAATTGGCCTTGGTTGACGTAGTATGCCCCTAAGGCCAGACCAATCCCTGTGGAAAGGCCAGAAAAGATACGAGCAGAAGGTCCAAAAAAACCAAATAAGAAGTTCATCACATTGGTTTGTTTGACAACATCTTTGGTTCTTTCTTGAAAACGCACCTGCTCTAAGTCTTTCTTTCCATAGGCACGGATTACGCGTACCCCATCAACTGTTTCAAGCACTTCGTTAGACAATTTAGCTACCGCATCGCGGCTGGCTTCATAGCGTTTATCGGCTTCTTGTCCTAGGAAATGAATGATCACCCCAAAAAGAATTAAAGGAATAATTGATATTAAGGTCAATTTCCAGGAAATAGTAATAAACATGACTAAAAGAATTGAAATCAGCCAAGATCCATCTGAAATGATAATTAGAAAACCATAAGCTAATGTTTCCCCCAAACGATCTATATCTGAAGTCATCCGCGTCATTAAATCACCCGAGCGGTAATTTTCATAAAAAGGTAATTTTAAATAAGTGAGTCGGCGAAATAATTTTTGACGGACTTGCTTGGTGAAAAGTGATGAACGACCAAAAAGAATCACCAACCAAGAAGCCTCTACGATATAATTTGATACAGCCGCTACTGAGAAAACGGCTAAATAAAAAATTAAAGTCTTTGAATCTAAAGATTTTTTGACAATGGCATCAATGAATAATTGAATAATATAATTGGGAACGATAGCTAATAAGCCTGATAAAATGGCTAGTAGGCCGCCAATGAAATAAGCCATTTTATGTTCCTTAATAAATTGATATAATGCTGCTAACATCTCTCTCCTTCTTCCTAGATCCTTTCATAATAAGTAAGCATAAAAGACACCTATTTAAGGTGCTCCTTAAATAGGTGTCTTTTTGCATAATGACAGACTCCTAGATCAATTAGCTAGTGAGTCTTCCTATTTATTATGAAAGGAGTTTTTGTGATAATTAAATGAAAGACAAATAAGTTCATAGTGTTCATTGTTTTAACTCCTTTCTAAATTTAATGAATCTATTGTATACCTTTTCATATAATCTGTAAACACTGATTTCATTTTATTTGCAATTAATTGTCAATAGCGTATCGTATAATTAGAGTTATTATTTAATTAGGAGGTTTTTTTATGAAAATTGTTGTTCTAGAAAACTTAAAAGTCCCCCAAGAACGGATTGAAGAACTGGCAAAACCTTTAATAGAAGCAGGCCATGAATTTAAATATTACCCTGAAAAAACGACCCATCCAGAAGAATTGATTGAACGCAGTCAAGGGGCAGATATTCTTACCTTAGCTAACAATCCTTTGCCTGAAGAAGTTTTAGACCAGCTAGATCAGGTGAAATATATCAATGTGGCTTTTACTGGCGTCGACCATATTCCTTTAATCAAAGCCAAAGATCGCGACATTTTAGTTTCGAATGCCGCTGGCTATGCCAATACAGCCGTCGCTGAATTAGTCCTAGGGATGACGCTTAATTTATTCCGTCAACTCAAGGCTAGCGACCAAGAAGTAAGAATGACCGAAGACTTTCCTGGTATTCGGCAAGGCTCTGAAATTAAAGGCAAGACGGTAGGAATTATTGGAACTGGAAAAATTGGTAAAGAAACGGCTAAATTATTCAAGGCCTTTGGCGCTAACTTAATGGGATTCAATCGCAGTCGTGATCAGGAATTAATCAATATGGGAATGGATTACTCCTCCTTAGAAGAATTACTAGCTAAGAGTGATATCATCACTATCCACCTTCCACTTAACCGCGAAACCCAGCAATTCTTTGGAAAAGATCAATTACAAGCTATGAAAAAATCAGCCGTTTTGATTAATTGCGCTCGCGGTCCAATCATTGATAGTGATGCCCTAGCCCAAGCCTTAAAGGATGGAGAGATTGCTGGAGCCGGAATTGATGTCTTTGATAGCGAGGCACCTCTTCGTGAAGACCACCCGTTGCTAACCGCACCAAACATCCTACTGTCTCCTCATGTTGGTTACTTTACCCATGAAGCGATGGATTTAAGAGCTCAAATCGCTTTTGAAAACATCTATCGTTATCTTGAAAATCAACCACAAAACTTAGTTTAATACTCCTTATAAAAAAGCACCCTAAAAAATAGGATGCTTTTTCTCTTTCAATTTGAACCAGTTAAATAGCTTAGTATAATTCATAGATTACATCGAATAAGTCTTTATCTTTTTCAATTTTCGCCTTATTACCAATAACTGCTAAAGTGTAATCTTGAAGTGCGTTTTCTAATCCATCTGCTAAATCATTTAGTTGCTCATTCGTTACTGCAATCATCTCTTCTTTTAACTGACTAATCATTCGATAATCTAAGCCAGTTAAATGCAAGGTGAAGGCTTCTACTCCTTTTTCGTGTGCTGATTTAGGACGTTCTAATGGTGAAAGACTGCCAATGATATTCTTAAGTAGCTCGCTTTCTGAAAGCTCTAATTGGCGCACATAAGCAGGAATCGCTAGATAACTTTCTACTGATTGGCGGATATTAGGATCACGATAGGACATCATATATAAAGAACCTAACCGATCATGACCATAACCAGAACCGTAGGCTCCACCTTGTACACGAATGGTATTCCAAAGATAGCCTAAATTCAATTCATTGCTCAGGACCTTAGAAGCACCTGAATACTGTAGGTGGTCACTAGCATCAGCCGCAAGACCAACATAGTTGACATCTTGAGCGGTGACAAAGGCTTCATTTTGTTTCTTGCCACTTGGATAAGTTTGCAAAGGTCCTAAATCTTTTGATGGAAGCTGATTAAACGCTTTAAGCACCTTATTTTTAACCAAACTTGCTCGCTCTTGATTACCGGTATATAAAATGTTTAGACGGTTAAAGTTAAGAATTTTTTGATAGCTAGTCTTTAATTGGTCTAATAATCGATCGCCTTTTCCTTCTTTGAGTAAGTCACGGCATTCTTTTAAATAATTAAAGAAATCAATGCCTGAAGTCATTTGTTCTAATTTAAGAGCTGGCTTATACTGGCTCAGTGCGCGTTTAAGGGCTAAAACATGAGCCCCAAAGTTTATACGGTTTTCAAAACCGGCAATTAATTCTTGGATGATGCGTAAGATTTCTTGCTGATCTTCAATCAAGGTCGAAGTCATAATTTCTTGCATTAAGTCGATCAAATGATCGGATGAAGCTTCCAGTGCTTTTCCATTTAAGGCAAAATAGGTTTGAATACTACCGTCTAATTTGGGAACGATATCTACTGAGGCTAAGATGCCACCGGTGTGGGTATCCATTTGCTGTTGTAATTGATCAGAAGAATAGTTTTTTGTAGCAAGGCCTGACATCAACTTGGCTAATAATGAAAGGCGTGAGTATTCTTCGACTTCAAGATCACGAATATCCCAATAAAGCGATAAGTAATCAATGCCTGAGGTGAATTGGTCTGCATGATAAAACTTACCTTGACTCTTTTCAAGCGGATTAATTGTCAAAGGTAATTCTTCTGTTTCTGTTGTTAAGTCTTCCTTAGTTAACATAGGGATTTTAGCTAAATCTTCTGGTTTATCGACCGATACTTGACGTTCAATTAAGGCTTGAGTGGAAGCTACCAAATCTTCTACCTCTTGTTGAGAGAGTTGAGACTTGTATGCTTGTAGTTCTTGATCTTGCTTGGCTTCTTTTTGATCACTTAGTCCTGGACTTGCCTCAAGCGTGATTGCCACACGGTGGTTATTGTTTAACAATTTTTCTTCAATTAATTTTTCAAAGTAGCCCTCTTTGGCAAGCTTTCGCAATTCTGTTAACCTCTCAGAGAAGGAAAGAATGTCAAAAGGTGAAAAGTCGTACAACCAGGTTTGGTAAGCCGATAAGGTATAAAAAAGGCCGCGAGGACGTGATTCTGAAATGACTCTTTCTTTCAAACGGAAGCTAATTTTATTAATGGAAGCTTGAATAATTGCTGGATCAATTCCTTCATCAACCAATTTAGCTAAGGTTTCTTTAACAACCTTTTTAAAGTCCTCCATCTTATTAGCAGACGAGTACTTAGCTAGAATCATAAAAACTTCAGTATAACCAGGTAAATCATGACCTCCACTGATGTCGCCACCTATTTCCGCATCAAGGAGTGCTTTCTTCAAGGGAGACTGGTTATTACCGAATAAAATTTCTTCCAAAATTTCAAAGGCCATGGCCTCTAGTAATCTGTCAGCAGTCGAAACATGCCAAGCTAAACATAGATAGTCTTTATCAGCTGGGTCATCTCCTTCAGTGATCGAATAGTGTTTATTAATTTCTTTTTGACTTGGCTCTTGGATATTAAATTTTAAATCTACAGCTGGTGTTTTGCCTTTTCCTGAAAAGTATTCTTCTAACCTCTCAAAAGCATGGTTAATATCTAGGTCACCATAAAGAACGGTTAATGAATTGCTTGGATGGTAATATTCTTGATGGTAGTCCACAAATTCTTTTTGGGTTAAATCTGTAATAGCTGATGGTAGACCACCTGATTCATATTGATAAATAGAGTCTGAATATAAGGATTGACTCATGGCATGATACATTTGATCATCCGGTGAAGCCATTGCCCCTTTCATTTCATTATAGACGACCCCTTTATAAATCAGCTCATCCTCAGCCTTTTCTAAATGATAATGCCAACCCTCTTGCGCTAAAATTTGAGGATTTTGACGGAAATTCGGTTCGAAAACGGCATCTAAATAAACGCTCATCAAGTTGCTAAAGTCTTGGTCATTCGTTGAAGCGACAGGATAAATGGTTTTATCGGCAAAAGTCATAGCGTTTACAAAGGTATTCATCGATCCTTTGATAATCTCTACGAAAGGTTCTTTAGACGGATATTTTTTAGACCCATTGAGAACTGAATGTTCGATAATATGCGTAATTCCATTGTCACTATATGGCGGTGTTTTAAAGCCAATGGTGAAAGATTTATTCTTATCTTCATTTTCGAGATATAGAACTTGAGCCCCCGTTTCTTCATGGACATATAAATGTCCCACCGAGTGAATATCTGGAATGTTTTGACTTTCTATTTTGTTAAATGTCATTATATGACCTCCTAATTATTTGTTTACTTTCTCATTATGGCATAATTGTAAGCCCTTTAAAAGAATTTAGAAGTATTTCGAAGCGATAATTTCTGCTATAATATTATAAAAGGAGTGATTGAATGAAAAATATTTTAACAACAACTTTAGTGGTTCTTGTTTTAAGTTACATAATCCCTGGGATTGTTGTCACTAGTTTATTGTCTGTCATTATTTTTTCTATTTTATTGGGATTAGTAAGTGGAACTCTAGGACGTTTATTAAAGTTTGCAGGCTGTGCCATTAATTTACTGACCTTTGGTTTCTTCAACCTTGCTATTAATGCTTTTATGATTCAATTAGTAGACAGTATGTTGGATGGTATTCAAGTTGAAAACTTCTGGTACGCAGCTTTACTGTCAATCGTTATTAGCCTCTTCTCTACTTTCAATCAGAACGAAGATATTAAACACAATAGAATCTAGTTCCATTTTAAAAACAAAAAGACAAGGTTTGCCATGGCAGACCTTGTCTTTTTTGAAGCATGTATCTTTTCGATTAGTTACCGCGATTAGCCATAATCACTTCGACTTCATCTGGGTTCAAGCCGACCATGGCTTCACCCAAATCTTCTGACACTTCGGCGATGACTTTAGGATCTTGATAATTTTCAACAGCTCGAACAATTGCTTTGGCTCTTTTTTCAGGGTTACCTGATTTGAAAATACCAGACCCAACAAAGACCCCTTGAGCACCTAATTGCATCATTAAAGCTGCATCGGCAGGAGTCGCTACCCCACCAGCAGAAAAGTTAACTACTGGTAATTCACCCGTTTCATGCACTTTTTTAAGTAAATCATAAGGTACCTTTAAGTCACGGGCTTCGACATATAGTTCATCTTCATCCATGGCTTGAATACGTTTAATGCCCGCTTGGATCGACCGCATATGGGTCACAGCTTGAACCACATCTCCTGTTCCCGCTTCTCCTTTGGTCCGAATCATGGAAGCTCCTTCTTGAATACGACGGAGAGCTTCGCCAATATTTCTAGCTCCACATACAAAAGGTATTTGGAAATTTGTCTTATTTATATGATGGTCATTATCAGCTGGTGATAAAACTTCAGATTCATCAATAAAATCAACGTCAATAGCTTGTAAGATTTGCGCTTCGACAAAATGACCAATACGCACTTTAGCCATAACCGGGATAGAAACAGCTTCTTGAATCGACTTGATTAAGGCTGGATCGGACATCCGGCTAACGCCACCTGCTTGGCGAATATCTGCTGGAATACGTTCTAGAGCCATAACAGCCACTGCACCCGCCGCTTCAGCAATTTTAGCTTGCTCTGGATTCATAACATCCATAATCACGCCACCGACAAAAGTTTTTGGATCAATAATTTCTTTAGACATAAAATCATTCCCTTCTATAGCTATATGATAAAAGATTTTGGTACTATATAAAGTACCAAAACAAAAGAATGTGAGGGTACCAGATTGTTATACTTACAATTATATAATGAAATCAAACAAAGAATCCTACAAGGTCAATTAAATCCCGGTGAAAAGCTAGCTAGTAAAAGACAAATGGCTAAAGACCGTGGGGTCAGCCTTAATACTATAACAGCTAGTTTGGATCAGTTAGCCGCAGAAGGCTATATTGAAGCTATTCAGCGAAAGGGATATTTCGTTCTCAGCCAAAAGTTAAGTTTAAAAGAACCCAATCAATGGCAGCTAAGTGAAATAGAAGCAGAAAGTCAGCCAGCTATTGATTGGCGTTACAAGGGAGTGGATCCTGAATTTCCAGTAGCCACTTGGAAAAAAATTACTATGGAGTGTCTCAATCAAGATGCAAGATATTTGACTGAAAAAGGCTCTAAACTCGGTGAACATCATTTACGTGAAACGATCGCTACCTACTTATGGAATGCCAAAGGAATTAAGGCTTCTCCTAGTCACATTATTATTGGCTCCTCAACTGAAAACTTACTTTTACTCTTAGTTAAATTGATTGGTAAGGCTAAAATCGGTGTTGAAGATCCTGGTTTTCATCGTTGGGGTGATTTTTTAAAAGCCAATCAAATTGAACAGATACCGATTGAATTAGATCAAGAAGGTGCAAATCCTAGTCCCACTGATAAAAAAGAAATGGACTTACTCTATGTTACCCCCTCTTACCAGTTTCCGACGGGCTCGATTATGACAATCGGACGCAAACAAGAATTATTAGAGTGGGCCAATCAAGACGATAAATGGATAATTGAAGATGAATACAATGGTGAATTTCGCTATCAAGGTAAGCCTATTCCCCCTTTAAAGGCGATCGACTCACATGACCATGTTATCTACTTACAGTCTTTTTCATCATTAATTAGTCCCGCTTTAAGAATATCTTTTATACTTTTACCAGACTCGCTCTTACAAAAATTTAAAGAATACCCTTATTATTTTTCTTGTCCCGTTCCACGATTGACCCAAAATGTCTTAGCACAATTCATGGCTGGTGGACATTTTACGCGTCATGTTAACCGCATGCGACGAAAATATGCTAAGAAAAGACAATTATTAGAAGAATGGGCTAAAAACTTCGATAATCTCAAAATTGTTGGTACAAACGCGGGGCTCCACCTATTATTGGAAATTCACGCTACTACTCTTAGTGAAAGTAAAATTGTTGAGATAGCAAAAAAAAGCAGCATGGCTCTATCCCCTTTAGCAGACTATGAATTAAATAAAAAAAGAAGACCCGCTAGTTTAGTAGTTGGATATGCTAGAGCTGATTTTAATGAATTAGAAGCCGGAATGAAGCTTTTGGAGGAAATATTAAATCTTAAAAAGAGAGAGCTTTCAGATCATAATGATTGACATTGGAAAGGATTGCTTTAAAATAGTTCTCATGGTAACTAATATGAAAGGAGACTTCCATGCTCTATCATTTAAAACATACAATCCACCAGGCCGAACAACTTAAAATGCGTTATGCAAATGATTATGATATACAACATTTAGACGGTCCACAAGGACACACTATTATGTACCTATACTGCCATCAAGACTCAGACGTTTTTCAAAAGGATATTGAAGACCACTTAAACATTTCTAAATCTGTGGCCAGCCATTTAATTCAACGGATGAAACGTAATGGTTTTATTGAAACTTTTCCCTATGCGGAAGATAAACGTCATAAAGTCATACAATTAACAAAATTAGGTCTTGAAAAATCGAGTAAAATTGAAGCGTTTATTATCATGATCAAACAAACCCTTCTGAATGGAATCTCACAAGAAGAAATTAATTGCTTGCATAAAATTTTTCTACGAATAGACCAAAATATTATGAGGGCCAATAAATTATTGGATCAAAAGGAGGATACTCATGCTTAAAATATTTAAAAGACTAACCGCTAAACAAGTAGCCACGATGATAACTGCTATTATCTTAATCATTGCTAGCGTTTGGATTGAATTGCAAGTACCTGGCTATATGTCAGAAATTACACAAAGACTGCAAAATCCGGGAGTAGCTGTTTCAGATCTCTATCATCCAGGATCTAAGATGGTTGGTCTATCGATTATTGGTCTCGTCTTATCGCTGATAGTTGTCTTCCTATCAGCACGAGTGGCAGCTAGTTTTGCCTCGGGATTGAGACGTGACGTTTTTGATTCTGTTATGGATTACTCAACAAAAGAATTGCAAGATTTCTCCATTCCTAGCTTATTAACGCGAACAACCAATGACATCGTTCAAATTCAAGTCTTCTTGGCTATGGGCCTACAAATTATTGTTAGAGGACCGATGATGGCTATTTTAGCTGTTGGTAAAATTTCTACAAAAAATGTGGAATGGATGTGGGTAACCTTTACTGCTGTTGGCTTAATGTTAACAACCATTATTATCCTCTTATCCATCGTTTTACCTAGACAAAAGTTAGTCCAAAGCTTAACCGACCGCTTGAACCGTATCATGCGAGAAACCCTATCCGGTATGCGCGTAATTCGTGCTTATAATGCGGAAGACTATCAAACCGAAAAATTCTCAGACGCTAACCAAGAACTAACCGGTTTAAACTTAGTCATTTACCGAACAATGAGTTTTATGAACCCTCTAATGATGCTTGTTTCTAACGGTTTGACTTTAGGAGTTTATTGGGTAGGCGCCTATTTGATTGCAGCTGCTGCCTTTCAAGAAAAAATCGTTCTTTTTTCAGATATGATTGTCTTTTCATCTTATGCCATGCAAGTAGTGATTGGTTTTATGATGATGACTATGATCTTCATTATAACGCCTCGTACCATGGTTTCTGCTAAAAGAGTCGGTGAAGTACTAGATACTAAATCGAGTCTCATCTATCCAGAAAAGGCCCCACAAGAAAAAGATAAAGGGTCGCTGGTATTCCAAGATGTTAGCTTTACTTATCCAGGTGCTTCTAAGCCTGTACTTAAGGATATATCCTTTGAAGCAAAAGCTGGTCAAACCCTCGCCTTTATCGGGTCAACTGGATCTGGTAAATCCACCTTGATCAACTTGATTCCACGTTTATTCGATACCACTGAAGGAGAAATTTTGATTAATGGCAATTCGATCAAAGACTATCCTCGTGAACGCCTAAACGAAATTATTGGCTATGTCCCCCAAAGGTCTGTCTTATTTTCAGGAAGCATTGAATCTAATATTGCTTTTGGCGATTCCAGCCAAAGCCCACTCAGTGAAGCAGAAATATGGGAGGCCATCGATATCGCCCAAGCAAAAGATTTCGTCACTGAAAAAGAAGAACAATTACAAAGTTATGTGGCTCAAGACGGTACCAACTTCTCAGGTGGGCAAAAGCAACGTTTAGCCATCGCCCGAGCTATCGGTCGAAAACCGCAAATTCTTATCTTTGATGATTCCTTCTCAGCCCTTGACTATCAAACCGATCGTAAATTGCGCCACATTCTAGCTGAAAAAACCAAAGAAATGACTAAAGTCATTGTCGGTCAAAGAATTTCAACCATCATGGATGCTGATTTGATTATGGTCATAGAAAAGGGACGAATTGTTGGTAAAGGAACCCACCAAGAATTATTAACATCCAACAAAATCTATCAAGAAATCGCTTATTCACAATTAAACAAGGAGGAACTTGACAATGGAAAATAAAGATAAAACTGTTACTTTAAGAACCTATAGCAAGGGCTTCCGTCTAATCTTTGCATTGGCTCTTCTTTTCTCAATAGCTGGTTCTTATATTTCAGTTATCGGACCGGATCGAATTCGCCAAATTACCGACTTAATTGCTCAAGGCATGATGAATGAAATGAATTTAGAAAAGATCAGTCAACAAGCCACTTATTTAGCTATGTTGTTTGCTTTGGGGGCTGTTGCCAACTACGGTGCTTCCTTTATCATGGCAACTATCTCACAACGTTTAACGCAAAATTTGCGTGAAGGGATTGGTCACAAGGTCAACCGCATGCCTCTTAATTATTTTGACCAACATTCGCAAGGCGATACCCTGTCACGAGTGACCAATGACTTAGACACTTTAGGACAAACACTCAACCAAAGTATGTCTACCCTTGTTTCTGCTACCACTATGTTAATCGGAACACTTATTATGATGTTTCGCACAGATGTTACTTTGACCTTTGTTTCTATCGCAACCGTTGTAGTTGGTTTTGGAATCACTATTTTTCTAATGATAAAATCCAGAAGCTTTTTTAAGCAACAACAAAACCACTTAGCCGACATTAACGGCCATATAGAAGAAATGTATACTGGCCATGCTATTGTACGTTCATATAATGCCATCGAATTCGCCAAGGAAACCTTTCGGACGATTAATGAAGATTTAGAAAGTAGCATTTGGAAAGCCCAATTTCTCTCAGGTATTGCCATGCCTTTAATGATTTTTATTGGTAACTTTGGTTATGTATTGGTGTGTATCTTCGGTGCAGCCTTAGTAATCGAAGGTCAGATAACGATTGGAGTCATTGTCGCCTTTATGATGTATATTCGGATGTTCTCTCGGCCGATTCAACAGTTGGCTCAATCCAGCCAAGCTTTAGCTCAGGCTCGCGCTGCTATGGCTCGTGTGTTTGATTTTCTTAATGAAGCAGAATTAGAAGATGAAAACCATAAGACGCGTCAATTAGAAGACGTTAAGGGTTTAATTGAATTCGACCATGTTCATTTTGGCTACGATCCTGAAGAAATGATTATTCACGACTTCTCTGCCTATGCCAAGCCAGGCAAAAAGATTGCCATTGTTGGGCCAACCGGTGCGGGGAAAACCACAATTGTGAACTTATTAATGCGCTTTTATGAAATTGATAGGGGTGAGATTCGTCTAGACGGTAAAAATATCCAAAAAATGAAACGTAGTGAAATTCATGATTACTTCTCTATGGTTTTACAAGATACTTGGCTATTTGAAGGAAGCATTCGTGAAAACTTACTCTTTAATAAAAAAGATGTGGGAGAAGCTGAAATGATTGCGGCTTGTCAAGCTGTCGGCATTGACCATTTTATTAATACCCTCCCCCATACTTATGACACTATCTTAGATGAAAAAGTTACCCTATCAGTTGGGCAAAAACAATTACTAACCATTGCCCGTGCGCTCATTAAGGACGCGCCATTATTAATTCTAGATGAGGCAACATCTTCAGTAGATACACGAACAGAAGTGCTTATCCAAGAAGCCATGGATAAATTAACTGAGGGTCGAACTTCCTTTATCATTGCCCACCGCTTATCAACTATTCGTAATGCTGATTTAATCTTAGTCCTAAAAGATGGTAATATCATAGAACAAGGTAACCATGACCAATTAATTCAAGCACAAGGATTCTACGCCGACCTCTATAATAGTCAGTTTGAAGCTGCCTAATCTAGGTTTACTCACACAAAAGCTCGCCCTAGCAGGCGAGCTTTTTAGCTATTGGCTCACTTGTCGTCTAAATTCAAAGTGATAGTATTGATAGTGACAATGATAGTTCAAGACAGCCCCTACAGCAGCTGATAAGCTGAAGTCGATAGAAAGCTAGATTCCAACTGCATGATGGTCAGGATGCTTTGAAGAAGGATCCAAAACCATCCTGCTCCACAATATTTTTATAATCTTTATTAAGAAATTCCCTCTTATTGTATCTTGTCTGTGTTTTAGCAAGACCCCAATCAAATTCGCTTTTTATTGATAGTTATTTTAAGTATTTAAAAAACTTCAATAATTGAAGGCATAAGTTACTTATCTTTTAAGTTTATCTACTCGTATGTCTCATCGGTATATCATACACAATTAAAATTGATCAGACCTGTTCGTCTGTAGCAGCTGGATTTACCAAGTTGAAGCGGTAATCGCCTTCCAACCCTTTGGCAATTTCATTATAAGCAGCTTTTAGTTCTTTCTTCATCTTCTGCCATGCTGGCAAAACTTCTGGATGGCCTGCCCCTAATAAATTAATTGAAGCTTTGAAATCTTCATCTGTAAGAGTAATAGTAAAATTTTTATCTCCTTCCTCAAAATCAGCCCTTAGAAAACCTTCATAATTATCTCTTAAAACGAGTAAGGCCGTCTGCTCCTTCAGCAAATTACTTAGATGTTGTTCGCTCTCTGCACTAGTGATTAGCGTGGTTTCCAACTTTTCTAGCGAAGAAAATGCCTGTGTTTTCTGATTAATAGTCCTATCTTGTATAGTTATCATGTTCGTAAATATAGACAAAGAGATGAAGAACAAATGCTTAAAAGGATAACTAGCCCTAAAAGCATTGCCAACAGCCGGCTTAATTTTTTGAAGTTTGAGTGTTTCTCATAGAAATAGCTCCTTTAATAAAACAATCAAAAAATTTGAAGCAGCGTAATTTTAGAAGAGAAGTGTAACATTTTTCTTCACGCTTTATTATCTGTTCAACAAAATCTTTCTATCGCACGTAAACTTGTGGAACATAAATTTTATATGCGAACAAGTCAGCTCCACCTGTAATTATACCGAATTACAATAAGCTTCAGCTAGCTCTTTATCATTAGGTTGAAGAAAGCCGGTTCGATAAGCATCTATCAAGTGAAGAGAGTTAATTATTTGATGATAGTCATTGCGTTTATCAATTATGCGTTTATATTCAGTATCAATTGGAAGTCCCTTATAATAAAAATCTGTTAGCTTATAATCATTGTTTTGTAACATATATGTATAGCCTAATTAATTAATAAAAAACCTAATCGTCAGTAAGTCTACTAACCATTAGGCTTATTAGAAAAAAGAGGCTCTATAATAAATAGGATGGAAGGAAGTGTTTTTTCTTCCATCCACCCTATTTGACATAGAGCCAAAAAAGATAAGTATCCTTAAATTAAAAACATACTTTCAGTAGTAGTCAAAAGACTATTCGCTTATATGTAAGAAATCCCATGCGAATTGCGCATGTAGGGCTGCACCAAACTTCAAATAGTCTTCATCAATATTGAATTTTTCATGGTGAGGGAAATAAATTGTATCTTTCTCTTCATTGCTATAACCCATCATTGCATAAGCTCCAGGTGCTTCTTGGAAGTAATATGGCATGTCTTCTGATCCCATCATGATTGGGCCGTGAACGTTCTTTCCAGGTCCAAAAACTTTTTCAGCTGCTTTAGCAGCAATTTCAGTGATTCTTTCATCATTATACAAACTAATTGTACTTTCTTCAATTTCAACATTGATTGAAATATCATAGATTTTTTCTAAGCCAGCAGCCAAATCTTTAATCTTATTATGAATAATTTTTCTTGTCTCTTCATGTAAATAACGCATAGAGATATCTAGTTTAGTATATTTAGAAATAACGTTTGCTTTAGTTCCTCCGTTAAATTTACCTACCGTTAGCACAATCGGAGACTGTGAATTCACAAATTTAGTGATCATTGCATTGAGTTGAGTCACAAACTCTGCAGCAGGTAAAATCGTATCTTTTGCTTTATGAGGCATGGATCCATGTCCAGAAACCCCTTCAAAGCTCACGTAGATTGTATCGCACCCTGCCATCCGATAACCAGATGTTATGTCATATGTTCCTACTTCGATAGGCATACCATGCATTCCAAAGACCGCATCGACACCCTCCATTCCTCCATCAGCTACAACCCTTCTTGCTCCTGTAAAGGTTTCTTCCGCTTCTTGAAATAATAAGCGAACTTCTCCTGGTAATTCTTCTTTAATATCTGTCAACATTTTTGCAGCACCTAATAGCATCGACATATGACCGTCATGCCCACAAGCGTGCATTTTTCCATCTTCTTTAGAAGAGTATTCAGCTCCCGATTGTTCTAGAATAGGCAAGGCATCAATATCCGAACGCAATGCAACCGTCTTACCGGGCTTCCCACCTTTAATATGGGCAACCAAAGAAGTTATACCAACCTTTTCATAAGGTATCCCTAACTCCTCCAAACGCTTCATAAGATACTTTTGAGTCTCAAACTCATGTTCACTTAATTCTGGATACTGATGTAAGTATCTTCTCGTTTCGATTATTTGAGTTTCTAATTCTTTGGCTTTCTCAATAAAGTTCATTATTTATCCTCCTTAAAATCTAACTAATTATTAAAATGTCAATTAAAATCTTTTATTCCTTATTGTTTGACTCTACATCATTTTTGGCCCTATACAAGGAATAAGCAATTCCTAATAAAGCGACTATACCTACATCAGCTGATGAAATTAATTTATATATACTTTCTGGTAAAAAATTTGGTGAGAATTTAATGAAAATCATAGTTGCTACAGCAATTAAGACTAAAACCATTAAATTATTTTTCTTAACCTTGGAACCTAACGTTATCATCATTGCTCCTAATACTCCTGGTAAGGCAAAATCAAAAGAAGCTAAGATGGTAGGTGGTAAGCTATTGATAATCGTTTGACCAGCTACCATGACAATGCCCAAGATGAAAAGATTTGTAAGTGTTGAAGAAATAATAGCAAATATCCCAGCTACTTCAGCCTGTTCAGATCCTGGTTTTAAATCAAGAGCGTCTTGTGTAGCTGCGATGACTGGCATACGCATATTCCCAATATTACCAGATAAAAATGACATATAAGTACCCGCTGGACCAAGAGTGGGGAAATAGGATATCGGCTCTACGAACCAAATAACTCCCACGAACCCAACAATCGAAATTAATCCAGAAATGATATCTGCAATGTCAGGATAATGACCTAATACAAAGGTTAAGTAGGAGGGAATCATTAAAGTTGAAATTAATGCAATTGCGATTGTTACCCTTCCCCAAAAATGTATGGACTTTTGAAAATTACTTGATAAATTTTTATTATTTTCCATTTTTCTCTCCTTAACTTAATATGCTTCCAACAATCATTGCAGCAATAACTGAAAAACCCATAGACCATTCCTTCAACCACTTTTTAGAACGATCTTTTTCAACGATTTTATTAATAGCAACAGTGGCTAAACCTCCGGCAATTAATGCCGCCATAGGAGCAATCGAAGAGTTTTCTTGTAAAATTCCCTTATTGATGACTTCTTTATAACCTAGGGTGAAAAAGATAATAAAAGGTGCAAAGACAGACATGTAAGCGATGGTTAAAGGGTTGGCTTTTTTCATTTTTTCTTGGATACCATCTATTCTTTTAGTAGCAAAGAAGACCACAACCAGCCATCCTGCTCCTCCTAAAGTCATAACCCAAGCAGCAGCAGATAACATCTTAGGCATAAACTCTGCTGTACCAGCAGTTCCCCCACTACCTATCTGAGCTGAAATAATTTCAAAAGCAGCCGATCCGATAATTCCTATTCTTGCGAAGGTAATTGGTCCTCCAATCCGAGAAATTAAGGCGATGGCTACCGCAAAAACAGCAAAAGCTGGACCAATCGTTCCTATAATTCCAATTTTAAATGATTTCTTTACCTCTTCATTACTTAATAAATTAGTGTTTTTAACGTGATTCTTTGCAAGACGATAAAAAATAAAGGATTGAATGATTACAGTTGATACAATAATAATCGCTAAAATCCACATCACCAAACTATTGGCAATTTGCATTGTTTCATTCATGTGTATTCTCCGTTTCTAATAAAATTTTAACTTTAAAGCGCTTTATAAAGTAAATAAAGTATAACATTTACACTTTTATAAAACAACAATAAATTACATGAAACGAAGTCCGGATAGTTGTGCAGAATCAACAAAACTCTGATTGATAGCGTTTGTTTTTGATAGTTTGCTAAGGTGTTTTGAATCAAAATTGCTATTTTTTATTTCAACGCTCATAAAATATTTATTTGCCATCAGCATTGCTCAAAAAGCAGTGAGATGCCTACGTCAGCTGTACTTCTCCCATTTGAAGAAAGCTATTGGCCTTATTTGATGACAATCACTATTTTACCCTTAGCATGGTGGCTTTCACTGATTTTATGAGCCTCACTTAAGCCATGAGCCGTCAATGGGAATTCATGCCCGATATAAGGTTTAACTTGGCCCTTTTCAATTAACTCAGCTAGTTTGGCTAAGTGGTTTCCATTCGATTTGGCCGCAAGAGCTTCAACCGTAATGTTTCTTGCTTTAGCTTTTTCCTGGTCGGCTTGACCCACGGTAGAAACAATTCGTCCGCCGTCCTTTACGAGAGCCAAACTTTTAGCTAGTGTTTCGCCACCCAAGGTATCTAAGACTAAGTCTAAGTCTTTAGCCACCTCAGCAAAATCAGTGGTTTTATAATTAATGAAGCGATCAACGCCCAGCTTTTTAAGCATGTCTTCATTCTTACCACTGGCTGTTGAATAAACATATGCACCAAAACTTTTAGCGATTTGAATAGCAAAGCTGCCTACACCACCCGAACCGGCATGAATCAGCACGTGGTCACCTTCTTTAACTCGACCAAACTCCACCATGGCTTGCCAAGCAGTTAGACCCACCATTGGAACAGCGGCCGCTTCTTTAAATGTTATATTTTTCGGCTTATGGGCAACTAAACTCTCCTTAACCGCCACATACTCAGTGTAGGTTCCACTTTTTAAAGAGGAATTGGCAAAGACTTCATCCCCCACTTTGAATTGAGTAACATCTTTACCTATCTCCACCACTACTCCGGCAGCATCCAGTCCCAAAATAATGGGAAAGTCAAAAGAAATTACTTCAGCCATCTCACCTCTTCGCACCTTGGTATCAAAGCGGTTGATGGATGTGGCATGCAATTCAATCAAAACTTGATTGTCTTTAAGCTGCGGTTGAGGTAGATTGGCTTCTACAAATTGATCGGTATCGCCGTATTGATTGATAACAATGGCTTTCATATCAAACACTCCTTCTATTTTCTAGTACTGGAAAGATTCCATCTCTCTTTAGTAATAGTTTAGCACAGGACTGTTTGAACCCCCTAAAGGGATGCTTACAGACCATAAAAATTGAGCATCTAGCGTTTAATCCAGTCCAGAATTTTGTGTAAAATAATGAAAACAATCTTAGAATTATATAAAACTTAATGTAAGATAAATAAATAGGGCTGAAGATAAAGTTGTCTTATCCTCAGCCCTATTTATTTAACTTTTAAACCACCAGACTTTTATTGTTTAAACCGTCGCATCAATCGTTCCAATTAACGACTGCATTGATTTGAAGAATTAGGGTCTATTATATGCCTCAAAGGTCTGCACATTAATGATTTTATCATTTTCAGTAATCAATGTTGTGTGTTCATTTCTTATAATTTCAATGGCTTCTTCTTTCGAAATTTCTTGATTATGTATGGGAGTACCCATCCCTTCCCAATGGGTGAAACGAATAGGTTTAGTGGCTTGTTTGATTTGATTAATCACTTCTTCTTCTGAAACATTGGTCCCTAAATCTGTTGACGTATAATGAATCATTTGAACAACCTCCTTTTTAAGATAGTATATCACAGAGTGCAAACAAAACGTATAGTTAATGGTTTAAATTTTAATTATTTTGTGCCCTAACTGATCCTTGATATTGAATGACACTCTTTATTATTGACCGAACACTAACAATGGAGTTGGTTAACCTATTACTTATGATTTGAGTTGAAATCTTTATATTAGACAATACCTGCGTCCTATTAAGAAGACTCAAATTCTTGAGCCCCCCAACGGTCAAACATAGATTAAAAATCTGTTTTAAGATTATTTAACATTCAATTGCCCTAATAAGACGACCTTTATTTTTTTAATAAGGTCTCCTTTTAGAATTAATGAAACAAATATGCAATAAAAGGAAGAAAAGCGAGTAAATTAATTATTATTAAAATAATACTGATACGCTTATTAATTGTTCTCTTGTAAGGATCTTTTTCTTTATACCATTGATAAATCGCAACCATCATTAAAACTAAAAGAAATATTAAGAAAACAACAAACAATTTTGTAGAAAGCATCCCATTCCCCCAGAAAATATTTTCAACTGAATTATTCGCATGCAATACACAATCATACTAAATTTCTAACGCTAATTAACTATATAAAATTGTAAGAACGCTTTCAACTTTTTTAAAATAACCTTAAAGGAACATCCTTTTTGACAGTCTTTTTTCTATTAAAGCATTTCATTTTATAAGCAAACCAGCTTTTTTGAGCAAACTGGCTTATTTTTTTTGAGCGAACTCAATCAGGTTGATCGTCCTCTCCACAGCTTTAGTTAACAGTTGTTGACTCAATTCCATTGCTCGCTCCAATTCCATGGGGCGATCAACAATAGGTATTAAGGCGAATAAGTTTTCTTCAGGAAGGGCAACTTGTTGACTATCAATCTGTCCAGCAAATAACAAGACGGGTACCTGATACTTTTTAGCCAAGCGACTGATACCAATAGGTACTTTGCCACTGAGGGACTGATCATCGAATCTACCTTCACCAGTTATAATCAGATCGGCTTCTTTAATCAATGCGTCAAGGTTCCCTTTTTCAGCTAATAAGAAAAGCCCATTTCTATATTTGGCTCCAAAAAAGGTCGATAAGGCAAAACCGATCCCTCCTGCTGCTCCGGCCCCTTCTAAATGTCGATAGTCTTTTTTTGTGGCCTCTAACAATAGGTCGGCGTAATTTTTCATCGAAGCATCATAAGTAGGAAGGTCTTTAGTAGCTAAGCCTTTTTGTGGCCCAAAGACATAGCTTGCTCCTTTAGGACCTATTAAGGGATTATTTACATCAGAGGCAAGTATTAAATCAACCTGCTTCATCCGTCGATCGATACCTGACGGATCCATACTTGCTACTCGATTCAACTCTACAGGTAAAATGGGCAACTCTTGCTGGTGGCTATCAAAAAATTTTAAGCCTAGCGCTTGAAGTAAGCCCATTCCTCCGTCAACGGTCGCACTACCACCTAAACCAAGAATAATCCTTTCAGCACCAAAATCAAGAGCTTGTATCAGTTGTTGTCCTACCCCATAGCTAGTATGGCGCCTAGGGTCTAAGTTTTTAGGGTCGGCATGAATAATACCTGCTCCTTGTGCTACTTCTATAATGGCTAATTTTTCCTGCTCAATCCATCCCCATTTTCCATTAAATGCCTTACCATCAACACCCTTGATGGTTTGTGTAATATATTCCCCTTTTAATACCGATACAAAGGCATCCACTGTTCCCTCACCGCCGTCTGCGATTGGAAAGCAGGTGACTGAATGATTAGGTAAAGCATCTTTAACGCATAAATTGGCTTGTTCACTAGTCATTGATCCTTTAAAGGAATCGATTGCTGCTAATATCTTCATTAAACACCTTCTCCTTATTTAGAAAAACGACGTAAGCATAACTCTTACGTCGTATCCCTCTTTATTTTAAAGTCGGCCAATATTCTTTGTTGGCTTCAATCAAAGCATCCAAGACTTGACGCGCCTTTTTGGCATCGACAACCGTACGATTTAAAGTAAGTGCTTGTAAGGCCTTATCATAAGATTCTTCAAGGTAGGCTTCGACCGTTAATTGTTCAAAGGCGTGTTGCCCTTCGATCATGCCTTTATAGAATGTTCCTACTTTTCCTACCGCGTAAGGTCGTGGACCATTGACTCCTAGTGAAGCAGCGACCTCAATCATGCAATCATTCGGTAAGTTCGCAACAATTCCTTCGTTACGGACTATAACTACAAAAGTCTTCCTTAAATTGTTGGCAATCGAAGCAGCGACTTCAACAATCATGTCTCCGTGCGCATCATTATGCACGATATCTGAATCTTTTGCTGTGCCATTCTTAATAATACGACGACATTCAGTAAAGACTTTTTTCTCGCGCCCATTTCGCACCTCATCACTACGAGTCCAATTTGGATCTAGTTTAGCTAATTTAGCATCTGGATAGAGGTAATATTGTAAATAGGTGTTGGGTAGATAATCTGGGAAGTCTCGCAACATATCTTCCACCATTGCATAGGTATCCAACCATGATTGGTCACGCTGTTCAGCATCCACTGGTCGAAAGCCCCCATTAAGAATCATTTCTTTTAGTTCTGGTGCGCGATCCTTACCAAATTCATCGTAAAGATGGGTAAACCAACCAAAGTGATTAAGACCAAAATAAACCGGTTCAAATTTATCTGCATCGTAGTCTAAGAGCTTACCGAAAGAACGTAAGAGGTTGACGGGTTGATCACAAATATTTAGAATTTTATCCTCTTCTGGGAAGATTTTATCTAGTGCTAGAGCTACAATTGCCGCTGGGTTTGTATAGTTAAGGATCCATGCATTCGGACTGTAATGGCGCACATCATTTACCATTTCTTCCATATCTCTAATTGATCGCATACCATAGGCAAATCCACCCGGCCCACACGTTTCTTGACCAATGACACCGAGTTGAAGTGGAATTTTTTCATCGCGATCACGCATATCGTAGCCACCTGTCCGCATTTGACAGAAGACAAAATCCACATTTGAATACGCTTCTTTTTTATCTGTCGTATAGCTAAAGTCTACCTCTGGTGCTTCTTCTCTAAAGAGTATTTTGCCAAATTCCCCAATCACTGCTTGCCGTTTCTCATCAATATCATAAAGCACCAATTTGTTAATCGGAAACTTATCCAGATGTTTAGTCATTGCTTTTAAAATACCCGGTGTCCAAGTAGATCCGCCACCGACAACCACTATATTATTTTTTTTCATTTTCTGCGGTCTCCTTTTGTATTTTTTGATCTTTACGATTATAAATGTAATCGTCAACGATGTTACGCATTTGTGTAATTCTTCCGCCGTAAACCACATGGATGGTATGGTCATCTGGTTTGATAATACCATTGGGTTGGGTCCGGTTAAGTAAACTTTCATCAATTAACGAACTGTCTTTGACTTCCACACGTAAACGACTGATGCAATTATCAACATCAGTAATATTATCAACGCCTCCTAAGCCATTGACAATATTTTGCGCGGTTAAACGATTCGCTTCCGTAATATCTACCTCCGCATTACCGTCAACTTCTTCTTCAACAAAATCACTGGCTTGACGACCTAAGGTCATGATATTAAGTCGGGTGATAATATATTTGAAAGTGAAATAATAAACGGCGAAGAAGATGGGTCCGGCAATGAGATAAATATACCATTTCGTTTCAGCACCTTGCAGTACCCCAAAGACGAACCAATCGATGATTCCCCCTTGAACATTTCCGATAGCCACATCTAATAAGGCTGGAATTAAGAAGGCAATTCCTGCAAATATTGAATTCACTACCCACAAGATTGGTGAAATAAAGATAAATGAGAATTCAATCGGTTCGGTAATCCCAGTTAAAATCACCGCAGTGACACCTGGAATAAAGAATTTCAATAAACGGTCTCTTTTTTCTGGTAGAGCCATATGATACATCGCTAAAACAGCTGCCGGCATACCGAATACCATCTGCAAGATCTTACCTTGAGCGAGGAAGGCTGTTGCATCCGTTGAAAAAGGAAGACCGTTGTCTAATTGATAGAGATAAATTTGAAGGGCTCCGACCAGTGATTCACCATTGATATTTTCAATCCCACCCAAGGCGGTGAAACGGAAAGTCTGGTTGAGTACATGGTGCAACCCCGTTGGAATCATCAGTTTTTCGATCATTCCATATAAAAAGATTCCCAAAGAGCCCGTTTCGCTGATAAGTCCACCTAAAGCAATAATAAGTTGATTTACCAAAGGCCATACGATGGTTAACAAGGCACCGACTATCGCCATCACGATGGCTACGACAATTGGTACAAAACGTTTCCCACTATAGAAAGTAAGGGATTGATGTAATTCAGTGTTACGGTATTTATTATGTAAGAAGACACCCATCAAACCGGCAATAATACCACCGATAACATTGGTATTATATACAAAGAGGCCTAGCGTACGAGTAAATAAGGAATTCTGTAAAGTGGCATCGACTTGAGACAAGCCCTCTGTTTCCATTAAATAATTAATTGACGTTGTGTCCGGAGTTAAGCCTTGAAGTTGTAATACATACGTCATCCCAATCAGCATGGCAATATATCCTACTGCCCCTGAATAAACGGCTACTTCCTTATCTCTTCTAACCATTCCTAATGGAATCGACATAGCAAATAAAATAGGTAAGTACCCAAATGGTAACGCGGATAACTTACGAATCATGCCAAAAATGTTTTGTAAAATCTCGTTCCCTAAAAAAGGCACATAGCGGATTATATTTTCGTTTTGTAAAGCAGCTGATAGCCCCAGAAAGATTGCCATGAATGAAAGCAAACTAATTGGGAATAACAGAGATTTGCCAAAACTTTGAAAATTCTTTCTAAAATTTTTCAATTGACAACATCCTCTCTTTTATAGTTTCTAGTGTTACCGGTCGTGTCTTGCAGTAGAAACCCTGTCTCTTTTCTACCTAATGATTCATTCTTCCTCCTCTCTTATATTCTTAATTTACTTCTTTTGTATTATAGCGCTTACATAAGACGGATGGCTCCAAGTGGACGGATAATTATCCACAAATGGCCACTTTGTTAAAAAGCTTATTTAACTAACTTCAAATAGTTTGATTTGAGGTAGTTAATTGTTTCATTGACCATTAAAATCATATGCACTTGCTGTTCCCTTGACAAACCGTCTAATAAATTCACTTGAACGTCATGATAAAAGCTTAATTTACTGGCCTTCATGACTGAAGAATCCTTTTTGGTTATCGCAAAGACCGTCATTTTTTTTGCTTTGGCTTTCTCAATAACTTGCAAGCAGCGCTGTGTTTCACCTGAAGATGAAAGTACTAATAGGCTATAATTGTGAAAATGCTCCAACATTTTGATTTCAGAAATAATCACCACCGGAATGCCTAAATAAATCAACTGCCTTGCCATGTAGCGTGCGGTGACCCCGGAAGCCCCTAGACCAAAGAGCATTAAGTGGTGGCGATGGGTATAGATAGCCCCTGCTAAATCAGCCAAACTTGCAAAGTCAATCAGATCCACAGCACTTTCAGTAGTGGTCAATCCTGAATGTGCTTTACGTTTTTGTAAATTGATGTCTGCTTTTACCGCATATTTAAGTTCACTGAACCCTTTAAAGCCTAACAACTTACACGTTCGGTTTATTGTCGCTTGTGAGGTATAAGTCTCTTGGGCAATTTTTAACACGGTTTGATTGGGAATTGATGCAAAATGATTCTCTAAATAATCCAGTACAACTTTTTCACTTTGACTTATTTTCTTAGCAAAATTCCTCTCTTGCAGTTGGTTGATTACTTGGTACATAGATTTATGAGCTCCTTTTTTGTATCTCATCAAGTTATAAGTGGTCTAAATGCATACTTATTGAGTATGTATACCCTTTCATTATAAAGGATTATATTCTTTCATACTAATTCAGTTTTACAAGAGTCACAACTAGATGTTTGTTGCAAAGGATTAAAAAGCAACTAAGAGACAGATGTCTGCCATCTCTTAATTAGATAGCAACAAATAACTCCAATCGATCAAAACTTTTAGTAACTTTAGAAAAAATTTGAAACTTATACTTGCTATTTGTTAAGAATAGTGTATACTTAAAAATAGAGATATACGAAAACTAAGCTTTGAGTGTATCTGATTAGAGCAATTACAAATTAGATTTAGGAGTGAAATAAATGGGATTATTTAGTAAAGAACCAAAAGAAAACTTTTTAGACATGATTGAGAAAAGACGCTCAATTTACGATTTGAAGGCTGCATCACCAATCAGTGACTCAGAGATTGAAAGTATCATTGCAGATGTAATTAAATTTACACCTTCAGCTTTCAACTCACAAAGTACACGTATCGTTTTACTATTAAACGATAACCACAAACAACTTTGGGATTTAACTACAGAATCTTTAAAAGAGATTATGGGAGATGCTGATTTCACAGGAACACAACAAAAAATGGATATGTTCAAAAATGCATACGGAACCGTTCTCTTCTTCGAAGATAAGACAGTCGTTAAAGGTTTGCAAGAACAATTCCCTATCTTTGCTGATGGATTCCCTACTTGGGCTCAACATACTAATGCTATGCATCAATTTAATGTATGGACTGCTTTTGCTGAGAAACATTTAGGTGCTTCCTTACAACACTATAATGGTGTGATTGATGAAAAAGTTTATGAAACTTATGGCATTTCTAGAGACTGGGAATTAGTCGCTCAAATGCCATTTGGCGAAATCGGTTCACCAGCTGGCCCTAAAGAGTTCCAACCAGTAGAAGAGCGATTCATCGTTAAAAAATAAGTAAAACACTTTCATTAACATTTGAAAAGAAGTATTGTCCAAATGGATAATACTTCTTTTTTAAATCTTTTATTAAGCTTTAAATAGAAAAATACGCCAATAAACTTAAACAATCTTCTTAAAAAGAATTCACTGAACAAAAAAACTCCCTCTTATAACGGAGGGAGATGTTATGACTATTTTTCATTAGCACTTTTATCTAAGTAAGCATTTAACATCCAAATTGTTTTTTCAGCCTCGGATTTTAAAGCAATGAGCATATCATTTGATGGAAAGTCTTCTGCTTCATCGGTTAAGTGAATACCTTCATCATACAAAGCAATTAATGTTCTATAATCGTTGACAATCGCTTCTACCATTTGATCTTGTGATAATGCTTGATCACTAGTACTTTCTTTAATAACAGAATGTTCAATAAATTCTGTTAAAGTGGCATATGGCTGACCACCAATAGCTAATAAACGTTCAGCAACCTCATCCATATCAGCTGTCACCTGATCATACAATTCTTCAAACTTTTCATGCAGTGTGAAAAAACGTGTTCCGCTTACATACCAATGAAATTGATGCAGCCGAGTATAGAAAACACCTTGTGTAGCAACCACTTTATTTAATAGATCAAACACCTTTTTCTCCATACGATTTCCTCCTATTTTTTGCTTTTAAAGCAAGGTTTTTCTCACCATTGCTTTATATCTTTAGCATAGCATGTTCCTCCTCAATAGTTAATTATTATGCTTATCTTCAACCATACTTAAAAATTAATCACTTCGGTTTCCCTTCATCCTTTTAATTAAAACAGCTATTATCCGACACTGATTAGCCAGCAACAAGAACTATCTACCACATGAATTAGTAAAAGAAAACACCTCTTGAAACGTTCCATTGAACAATTGCTCACTCGCGAACCCTGTCAGCGATGAATAAGAATCGATTCACGAAAGTACACGAATAAAATAACTAATAAGAAAGCAAGCGAATTTAACAAGAGGTCTTAAAACATTTTTCCCCTGATTAAAAAAAAAGACTTGAAAATTCAAGCCTTTCCAGCTATTTTAAGAGCTTATTATTTTTTACGTTGCGTTTTTAGATCGACGGTTAATAATTCACAGTTTTCACAAACAAAAGCCTCTGCTTTAGGGCGACTTAAGAAAGAACCATTACTCTTTAAAGCGAATCCTCCGCTAGCAAATATACCACCGACTAATTTTTTATCGTCGGGCTGCCACTTAATCGCATAGCGATCTCCTAATAAACTCCCTTTTAACATTTCGTTACCACATTGAGGACAATTCATACAATCATCTCCTTTAAAATTTAATGCACCGACTATCACAAACTTATCGGTTAGAGAAATTATAACCGTTTTACTTTTAACGGTTCAAGTGATGCAGTTTATACCACTATGGAATAAGTTGTACTGCGTTTATTTCTCCACTCTCTTCACAAAGAAAGAATGGTTATTTTTATTTGTAAAGGGGCTTTCTTTTGAAGGTGGCGTTTTTATTTTACTTATTTTTTTTATTTTAATAACAGACGATTCCTTAGGGTTCATTTCCCTCTTCTTTCCTCAGCTAAGCGATTTCCCCGACCATATATGAAATACAGCGCGAGACCCTTTATCCCCATTAAAAAGACGGAATATACCGCATTAATTGCTTGAGCGTCACTGTTAGTATCTGCGTTCGCATTCCGACGGATCACAATACCTAAAGTAGGCTGGGAGGGTTGATATAAAAAAACTGAGAGATCAAAATCATCGACTAGCCGATTAAAATGAATGGCTATAAGTGCTAGGATAGTCGGTAGGATAACTGGTAACACAATCTTTCTAAAGGTGTACCCTGATGAAGCTCCTAATAGGACCGAAGCATCTTCTAACTGATTATCCAATCCATAATAAGCTGCCTTCAAATACCTCAAGGAATTAGGAAGGGAAACTACCATATAAGTTATGGGTAAAATCCACCAAGATCCGATTACTGAGTGTCCTCCTAATAAAAAGGAAGGCCGATCATAAGCCATCAGATACCCCACTACCAACAGTAACCCTGGAATCAACCAAGGAATATAAAAGACGTATTCTAAAAGAGGCGTGAAAAATTTTAGCTGCCCACGGTGAACTTTGCGAGCAACAATAGCCATTAGAAAAACGGCTGCCAGTGCAGCAATTAATGAATAAAAAATGGAGGTCACAATGGGTTGAAGGTTGTCACTCAGTGAAAAAACCTTGACATAATTATCTAAAGTTAACTGACTGAATGAAAGATTAGCAGATCGTAGGGCTTGAGACTTTGAAAAAGAAGCGATGATTAAAGCCACGAGCGGTAAGGAATAAATTATCAATATAAGATAAGCTAGCACATGAATTACTGCATTCCAGATAGACGACTGAATTTTTTGCTTTTGCAAACGAGCTTGCGTCTTTGACAGAGATAAGTAACGCAGGCGGTGTTCGTTACGAGTCATACTATATAGTAAAAAAATTTGGGTGAAGCCTAGAAAGATCGATAGAATGGACGCTAAGTCCCTAGAAGCAGGCCGATTAGCAAAGGTTAAAATTAATGGACTAATCGTCTGAAACGTCTTCCCTCCTACCATAACTGGCGCCGAAAAAGCTGCCAAGCCTGTTTGGAAGGTCATAATAGTCAGCGTTATAATTACCGGCTTAAGTGTTGGTAAAACAACCGTTTTCAAAATATAACTAGGGCTTGATCCCATCAACTTGGCTGCTTCAATCAAGTTAAAATCAACCGATCGGATAGCGGACGATAAGAAAAGCATATAAATATGAGTGGTGCCGAAAGTCATTACAAAGAAAACAGCTCCAAATCCTTCAAACCAATAAGGATCTAAATTGGGCAAGACCTCCATTAATAACTTGGTCAAAAACCCATTCTTTCCATAAACAAGTAGATAGCCAAAGTTCATGACAATTCCACCCATTAACAGGGTGGTCATGTAGCCCATCTTCAAGAATCTTGCCCCGCTTATCTCAAAATAATCCGTGACTAGAACTAAAAACACGCCTAAGAAATTCACTGATACAGCCAAAGAAACAGCTAAAACAAAGGAATTTTTTATCGATTGCATGGCGCGTTTGGACGTTAACACTTTCTCAATTGAAGAAAAATCAAGGTTGCCACCCACTAGTAAACTATTGGTGAAAACAACACTAATCGGATAGATAATAAAGGTAATAACTAGCCAAATGATAAAAGTATAGAAGAATAAATGAGTCACCTTTTTATTAGATATTTTTGGCATTAGCTCTCACCTTTTTCATAGGATAAAATGCTTGCTGTATCTAAAGATAGGGTCACAGAATTGCCAGGCTGAAAGGTGTTCAATGTTTGGTTGAGCGTCATAAAACGAAGTGTTGACGGTCCCGCTTCAACTTCGTATAGAATAACATCTCCTTGAAAGATTTTATTCGTAAGGGTCGTCGTAAAACTTAAACTATCAGAAGGATATCTGTGCACATGCAAGTTCTCTGGACGAATATAATGACGCTTCGATCGATCGAATTTGAAATCGCTTTGACGGTTCAGCCATTCTACTAAATTTTCTGAAAGAAAATTGACATCTCCGACAAAATTACAGACAAATTCTGTTTCTGACCGATTATAAATTTCACTTGGCGTTCCCACTTGCTGAATTTCCCCCTTATTAAAAACAGCTATTCGGTCTGATAATTCTAAAGCTTCGCGTTGATCGTGCGTAACATAAACAGCTGTAAGATTTGTACGCGCTTGGATAGCTTTCAGCTCCCCTCTCAACTGTTCGCGTAATTTTGCATCCAAATTGGATAAGGGTTCATCAAATAAAATTAAATCCGGTTCAGTAACTAACGTTCTTGCTATCGCCACACGCTGTTGCTGTCCACCTGATAACTGGGAAACATTTTTAGTTAAAAGGGTGGTGTCGAGGTCGACTAATTGCGCTTGTTCGGCTACTCTTTGTTTAATTTCTTCACGATTCACCTTCGCTACTTTTAAACCATAAGCAATGTTATCAAAGACAGTCATCGTCGGAAATAAAGCGTAGGATTGAAACACCATGCCGATATTTCTTTTTTCAGCTGGTTGATAGCTTATGTCTTGTTCATTTAATAAAATTTTACCATGACTCGGTAATGTTAAGCCTGCAATGGCGCGAAGGGTGGTTGTTTTTCCACAACCGGAAGGACCCAATAAAGTAAAAAATTCTCCTTTATTTATTGATAAATTAACACCCTTGACCGCGACAAAGTCTCCATAACGAATTTCGATTGATTCTAATTTAAGCATAAGCCCACTCCTTTATTGAATAAGAAAACAAAAAGCCTCAGCCTCGAAATGAGGATGAGGACTTGGCGTGAATGATCTTATGGCATATATTCCAGTTCTAATTTTTCTACCCAACTATCTACATTCTGACGGTAGAAATCCCAGTCAACATCCATACGGACCATTTTATCTAATAATGCTTTTAGGGGTTCGGAAAGCACTTCTTGGCCACCTTCCGTCACCGGTAAGAAGCCAAATTCTTCAGCAAAAACTTTTTGCACTTCATCAGAGCCGTACCAGTTTACGAAATCTTCAGCCGCTGAATAATCATACTCTTCTCCCTTATCTAAAATCCCGATTTGTTCAGTCATGGAAAAAATACCGTATGTTGGAACGATTGGCTCTAATGCTAAGCCATCGTACTCTTCTAAGGCAAGCGCAGTCCCTGAAATATGATAGTAGTTATAAGGGGTTGTGCCTTCTTGGAAAAGCACCCATTGGTCTTCCCCTTCACGTGCTTGGTAGCCATTATTGATATAAGTCGCAACTTTTTGCCACCCTTCTTCAGAAATTCCAAGTTCTCCTTCATCGTCGCGGTATTGCATTAGCATGGAAAGAATAATTTTTTGGTTGGTTGAACCTGCTAAATCCGACGGAATACGGTACTTATTCTTCAACGCCTCTTCTTGGCCTAACGCTTCCAATGTTTTTACAGCATCTTCTTGGTTTATAAATTCAGGATTGTACATCCCAAAAATATACGCTTCAGCAAAAGGATAAAATTCACCCTTGCCGATGATAATTTCTTCGGGTACGTTTTCGGCCCAAACTGGTTCAAAAGCATGTAAATCAACTTGCTCTTGTACATTTAACCAGTTGGCTTCATCCATCCCAATAATCACATCCGCTTGTGGATCGTTTGCCTCAGCCAGCAGCCGATTGTAAGTATCTCCCCCCGGAGCGGTTACCATTTCCAAGTAAAAGCCTTCAGCTTCAGCTAATTCGACAAGCCGAGCCGTACGCGCATCGTCATAATAAGTATTGGAATAAATCGTTACTGTACGCTTTTCGTCTTGTGCCATTCCTTTAGCAAGTCCAGTGCTAGTAAAAACGGATGCAGATAAAACGGCCATTGATGCTATTAAAAATTTTTTATTCATTGATTAAGCCCCTCATTATTTTTTTCAAACTAAGATTACCAACCCACTCTATTAAAGTCAATTGTTGTGACAAAGTTACTCTCCTTTCAAAAGCTGATTCAAGTATTTATTATTAATTTAAACACTTACCAACGTTGATGGATTCATATCGTTAAAGATATTTACTTATTTTAATGCAGCCTGTAATTTGGTCGTATCGCCACCGATTTCTACCGTTATTTTCTTTATTCTATTTGCCAATATATCATCTCCTTAATTTTAGGCATCAAAAAAGCACCTCCCTTTTTGATAGGTGCTTTATAAAATATCTTCGTAATTTCTTCTTGAATACAGAACACGGATTATTTCTACTAACTTTTCTCCATTATTTACTCGGTAGAAAATAAGATAGTTTTTTACGGGACAAATGCTTATATTCTCTTTATCTAAGTCTTCATCTCTATACCTTCTAAATCTTTCAGGCATTTCATCAAGCCCTCTTATAGACTCTTCTATTTTCTTTATTAACTTTAATGCGGATAAATCAGAATTCAAGTTTGCAGAAATATACTCATATATTTTAATGATGTCTTTTTTGGCTCTAGATGATACTACAATAGTATATTTGCTCATAATTGATCATAAATTGATTTAAAAGCCTCATCCACATTTTCATATTTCCCATCTTTTAAATCATTTATCCCTTCCATTAGCATCTTGTTTAATTCATCCCTTGAGATGTCAAAAATATCAACAAGTTTTGCATCCGGTAATTTTACATCAAAAGGTAAGCCTTTATTAAGAATAATCTGCCTATAAAACATATCCACTGCATTTGATGGAGGTATGCCCAAGGATTTCAGTATCTCCTCCGCCCTTTCTTTAATTTCCGGTTTCATCCTTATATTTAGGTTTGCTGACTTAGCCATAATTGACTCCTCCTTTTGCTTAATTATATCAAATACGTCAACACTATGTCTATACATTTAAAGTTTATCAAAGTCCTCCTGTGTAACTACTTGCTTATCTTTCCACTCATCGTTAGTTTTTTCTGTGTCCATATCAGTTATAAGTCCAATGGTGAGTAAATCTAAATCAAAAACAGAAAGACCACGTTCCACTGCTCTTAATAAAAATAAGGGGGTGGTCATTGGTCTTACTTTTTTAGGTATTTTTTCCGTCTTAATATTTAATCCCCACAATTTTATTAGCTGGGGTAGGATTTGATAAATAGAAAAAGTAGAAAAATTATCTAACCATTCCTCTGGACTGTCTTCTACCGTCTTATCCCCATGTCTTGCCATGACATAGGCTATATTCTCAAAGAGTTTTAAAGAACCTATATCGATATTAGAGTTATTCGGATAAAGTCCATATAATTGTGTAAAAGATAAAGAGCCATATAAAGCTCCTTTTACGGTACAATGTTTTTACTCCAAAACATACCGAGGACTTACATGACCCAAGTACATTTTAAACTGCACAGCAAAGTGGTTCAAATTATTATTGATTATTCGGTAAAAGAGGAGGTATCTAAAAATAGTTTGACGACAGTATTTAATCAGTTAATGGAAAACCAACGAACAGAATATATTCAAGCCGATGAGTATGAACGTTTAAAAAGTCGTCAAAGTCAAAGAAACGGCAATTATGAGCGAGAGTTTACCACTTGTGTAGGAACACTTGATTTAAAAGGGTGTTAACAACTACAGACTGGAATTTCCTTTTAAAACTTCTTTTTCTTATAAAGTAAACTTCCCAAAAAACTTCCAAGCACTGAAATAACGCCATAGATTAAAGAATAAATACTTGCACTCTCATTATAAAAAATAAATAGGGTAGGAATAAATAGCAAGACAACAAGCATTGGAAAAATCCAGTTAAATGAGTGCTTCATTCCATAGATTAGCGATGATATAAAACATGTCATTGGGACAGCCAATAGTAAAACCAACATCCCACTTCCTGTATTTTTAATGAAAAATGGCAATAGATAAAAGGCAAAAGCTATTACGATCAAATATACCAGCATTTTTCTAACTTTTTCCATTTCCAACTCCTTCACAAATTCACATTTTTTTACTTCTTTACTTTATTAGAGCAATTTTATTCAATATTCACTCTAACAGCCCACCAACCAATCGTTTAATTTTAAAATAGAATGCTTGAAAACCGGTCACTCTCCTAATTATTGGCTATTATCATCATTATAACAAGACTCCTAGCCATCAGCTCATAAATAGAACACTATTTGATTATTCTGCAATTATTTTACCTATTCTACTTCAACAAAATACCAAATAATCCATTGATATTTCTTTATACAAAACAATTTAATGCTACCCAAAACTTTGACAGTGATTATTTGTTTGAACTTAAAATGACTAAGAGATTGACTCAAATTTGTTAGCTCAACATTAATAATCTTAGACTAAGGATAGTCGTTTAGCTTAAATTTAATGCTTCTATGTCTTTTTTAAATTTATAGGATTATCCATATTAGCAACCATCTGAATGCACTAAACGATTTAACCGATCCCACCATAAAATATTCCCATAATATATATCAAAATCGTCAACCCTACAAAGACATATCTGCCCATTGGCTCAAACCATGGCCCCAGAGTCTTATTGTAGCCCAATTGTACTTGCTTTCTAGCAAAGTCCGGTCCACATACCCAATAAAACATAATTCCAGCCAACAAAGCGCCTAATGGAATCACATAGATACTCACAATATCCATCCAACTTGCTAAAATAGCGCCATTTTCAACAAATATTCCGATGGCTATCGCTATACTCGCTACGATTCCTACCGCTTTTGCTCTTGAAAAATGGAACTTTTCTTGAAGCGCTTCGATTGGAGCTTCAAATAAATTGATCAAGGAGCTAATCCCTGCAAACAGTACTGCAATAAAGAAAAGAATGGCAAATAAGTTACCGGCTGGCATTTGTTTAAAAATCGCTGGCATGGTGATAAAGATCAAAGGAGGGCCCGCGGTTGGGTCCATATTAAAAGCAAACACAGATGGAATAACAACGAGAGCAGCCAATATAGCTGCTATTAAATCACTTACTGCAATATAGGTCGCAGAAGTAACCACATCTTCCTTTTCACTTAAATAACTCCCATACACCAATGTTCCCGAACCAGCTAAGGACAAGGAGAAGAAGGCTTGGCCTAATGCATAGACCCATGTTTGTGGATTTTTTAGCGCTTCCCATTCAGGTTGAAACAAATAGGCATACCCTAGACTTGCTCCCGGTAAGAAGATCACGCGAATACTTAAAAGCAGGAACATTATAAAAAATCCGGGCATGAGCACTTTATTTATTCTTTCAATCCCCTTTGAAATGCCCACTCGCATAATCCCAAAAGTTAGGATGAGTGCAGCTAGATGCCAGCCAATACTTCCAAAATTCCCAGCAATCTTTTCAAAATAAGCGGAACTATCTGCCGCTTGAATCATCGAACCTGAGATTGCCCCAAAGGTGAACCTTAAAATCCAGCCAATGACAACCGAGTAGCCAATCGCGATCCCTAAAGACCCGATGGTGGGAATTAAGCCAAGCCATTCGCCATACGGCTTGCCTCTTTTAGCCATTGCCTTCTTAAAGGCAGCCAGAGGACCTGCTTTCATCGCTCTTCCCAACGCGATCTCACCAATTACTCCCGTAAAACCAATGACAATCACAAAAAGAATATAGGGGATTAAAAAAGCCGCTCCTCCAAATTGACCGACACGATAAGGGAATAACCATATATTTCCCATCCCTACCGCTGAACCCACTGATGCTAGAATAAAACCTAGCCTACTTTGAAAACCATCTCTTTCTCCTATTATTTTTTTGTCTTTCAATTTTTTCACTCCTCGTTTCCTTTGATTAGAAATGCCACTAGCTAATCCTTTAACCCTATTTTTCAGCGGAAATGGAGCTCATATCAATATAAAGACACAAAAAGACACTGCGTCATCAATTTTAAATTGATCTATGCAGTGTCTTTTAAACAACTATCTATTAAAAATCACACTGGCATAGGCTCCATTTATACATGAAAAATAAAGTGAGCCTAGCCTCCTTACTTCAGAAGTTAGACCACTCAACTATGCCAAGCCTGCCATGAATGAATGTTGAATTTCATTTGTGTGATTTCCTTTCTCTTTTTTTATTTAACTAATTATCTAATAGGCTTGATAGAAAGTCAAATGAGTATTTTTTATCCAAGTGATATCTTAGGTGAAAATGTAATTAGTCATGTAAAGTTCTAGGTAGTTTTATTTCTTGAAGTATTCTATCGTAGGAAGAAAAATGACATTTTTTTCTTTTAAAAATTTTAAAAGATTTAATGCACTTAAAAGCACGAACCTTGATATCATTTTCAATTAGAAACCCTTTTAAATATGTCTTTAATGAATTTGAGTTATAATTAATGTTAATTAAAATAAAAGTATTAAATTAGAGTTATAGAAACAGAAATACAGGAAGCGTTATGGTCAATTAATAGTTCAAATATTGATAAACTAAAGATTTTAATATCTTTACCCTTGCGGAGCTCCTTTAGTAAATGCTAAATTCTTTAATAAATAGCTGAAAAAAAATTATGAAAATATATCTCAGTGGTAATAGGGGAGCTTTTCAGCTTCTTTAAATACCTTTATTAAAGAATACATCCCAATAGAAATTATAATAGCATTTAATTCAGACCATATTTTTAAGAATACACCTTTCATCAAGAGAATTTAAACAAGTTTTCAGAATCTGCGGAGATAGTTGTGTATATTATTGTTTAGCTATCACATAACCAACCTTAAGACCAGATGTATTCGCAAGTTTGACTATATGTTCTAATACGTAAAGACAGCGAATTCTATATTATTAAGTGAGTAAATCACATAATAAATAAAAATTAAATAAAAACTTGACAAATGACTTTGGGAACATCATTATGAACGTATAGATTGTATGCGTTTTCTTATTTTGTTAGTTTCTTGTTATGTTATTTTATAAGTTAAGCATACAATCAAAAAAAGGAAGGAGAATTGTGATGAATGAAAGTAATTCAAAAGAACAAATTCAATTAGATTCAGAAAAAGAACAAATTTTGATTGAAAAGATTGAACAAAATTCTAGTACACCATCATGGTGCATCTGTTATAAAAAATGTTAGAAATATAGATTTTGATGGTTTTGAAAAATCTATTAACTCTCAAAATAATGACATAATAATTCAAATATTAAAATGGTTTGAATTTCCACGTGATAAAAATGATCTTCCAATAATTAAAAATATACCTAATGAAAGAATAGAAAACTATTTAAAAGAGTTAATTAAATCTAATATCATTATAAATGATAAAAAAAATCTGACTAAACGGAATGAGTTCTTTTATGAAACATATTCAAGTACCTTAGATATCAAACATCTTGTAAACCGAAAAAGAATACTTATTATAGGATGCGGAACTATTGGAACTAATGTTGCAGTTTCTTTAGTTAAAATGGGTTTTAAGAATATTATATTAATTGATGACGACGTAATAACGCTCCATTCCCTAGACTCCCAAATTGTTTATACTGGATTAGATAAAGGAAAATTAAAAGGTGTAGTTTTAAAAAATCATCTTGAAAAAATTTCACAAACAGCCAAAATTAAATATATGAATTGTAAAATAGAAAATATTAGAAATTTATCAAATTTATTTATGGAAGAAAAGTTTGATATTATTATAGATTGCTTTGATGAAAAAAGCACAAATCTTCAATTGGACTTGATAGATTTTTCTAAAAATATGAATATTAATTATATAACAACAGGTTATTATCAAAATTTATTATTTGTTTGGGACATAGCAAGTGAATTCAATAAAGTTAAAAATTATTTTTTAGAAAATTCTTATGAATCTGAAAAAAGAAAAGTTTTTTCTTTAAATAAAGGGGTAATTGTAGATTCACAGATTATTTCTGGATTAATTACTAATCAAATATTAAACAGAATTATATATAACGATAATGATAATAAATTTTTGTGCTTTGATAAAAAAAATAATGTTTTAACAGATTATGGAAGATATATAAAGTCAGAGTATCAAAATTTTTTAGAACTATTAGAAAAAAAAATAAATGACTTAATATCTCAAAATGAAATAGAATTGTCTCTAAAAAAAATTAAACTAAATGAAAATATTGGATATAAGAAATATGATGTGATTCAATTTCTTAAATTTGTTGAATTAATTCAATATACTCAAAAATTTGAATTTGATATTAATAAGAATATTTCAAACACTTTAAATGTTTCAAATACATCAAAGAATTTTATGAAAAAAATGGATGTTTTCCAATCAATAACAAATCATATGTATCAATTATCTGATTGTTCTATTTCCGACAATTTACTTAGTGATATTGATTTAGTAAGTGTATATTCAATAAAAAAAATTCAGCATAATATTCATAACTTTATCTCAGAAAATAAAGATAAGTTTTTTCAAGTGTATAACACAAGAGATAGTAAAATTTCTAATGATTTCTATCTTATACAAGGTATATCCGAAAAAATATTTATCAAACTGAAGAAAGAAATAAAAAATATATCTAAAGATGAGTATTTTTTACTAAAATCACAAGTATTAAATAATAAGAGAGTAAATAAAAATAATATTAAAGAAAAAGATTTTTTTGATTTCAGGAGACAAGATAGTTATTACTTTGGTAGCAAGAACAAGGCTATCGATTTTATTTATCTCTTATTAAATTCTATTAGAAATGATTTGGGTGACAAATTTCTTAATGCGTATAAAAATAATGACATTATAGTTGATAATTATGCTGATGGTAGTGTTGGAAAATGTATTTATTTAACAAACACAAAGAAAACTCTAGTTTATTCTACATTTGACGGGACATATGAATCAGTTATAAGACTACTTCATGAAATTGGACATTTTTTTTCTAATGATGAAATGAAAACATCTTATTTTTATGAAGAACTTTCTATAATTAAAAATGAAATTTTAGCAGAATCTATATTTATTAATATTTTAAAAATTAAAAATATTGATAAATTCCCAACTGAATTAAATAAATTGCAAGAAGTAATTAGATATAAATTTGAAAGGGATTTACTATACATTTTAGATTTAGCCATATTTAAAGAAAGATTAGATTGTGAAACTAATTCAAAAAAACCTCTAACAACTGATATATATAAACAAGTATTTGATTCTTTGGATAATTTGGATCCAGAGTATGTAGAAATGAAAAATAGAGAATATTTTGTTTATAACTATTTAGCTAATTACAGTTTGTATTTACCAATAGAATTTATAATCAGTGATTTAATTGTATCCATTGTATCCATTAAGTATGGAGAAAAAATTTTTAAAGATATAGTTAATGGGGTAATCATTAGCAATGATTGGATAGAAAATGTTTTTTCAATTGAAAGTATTATAGATTTAATGAAAATTAGTTTTTAATAATGTATATATTAATAAATGATCGGAAGGTACTATATTGAAAAAAAATAGATTTAAACTAACGATACTACTCACACTAACCCAATTAGGTAGTGGAACTTTATCTTTTATACTATCCTTAAAGATACTGCAGCAAAATAAAAGCGCAACTGACTTTGGAATAGTAGTTATGGTTAGTGCTATATTTAGTATTTTAACATCTTTAATATCTGGTAAATATATTGATCGCTTCCCTAAAAAAAACATGATGATCGTTGCTCAATTTCTGAGTATAGTAGGATTAATCCTTTTTATTTTCGGAACAGGATTTAGCGACAAAATTAATTTATATTGGGTGATCGCTCTTTCAATAATCCTTCAAGTGAGTGATTCAATTTTTACCACTACTTTAATGACAAGTGCTGTCAATATTGTAAATAAGGAAGAAGAGTTAGATGAATTCAATTCAATTGTTGAATCAATAAATGGGATCTGTGCCTTAATAGCACCGTTTATTGCATCCTCTATCTTTATTTTCCTAAAAATAGATAGCTTCATATTTTTAGAAATATTTTTTGAGCTATTTGCCGTATTACTAATACTTAATTTACCGCTGCATGATTCCTTAATTGAAGAAAACTATGATGATCGTGATAGCGATTATAGTTTAAACTACGTACTAAAGTATGCTTGGAAAAATAAACTTATTCTAATACTAAGTTTAAGTATGTTAAGCATCAATTTACTTTTAGGATCACTTTCAATAGGCCTACCCTACTTAATATTGTCTTACTTTGAGAGTAAAACAATATTTATCGGTATCTTTCAAATAACATTACCAGTTGGAATGATGCTGGGAGCTATCATTTATCCTAAATTAAATTTTAAAAAACCCTTCTATAACCCAATTATAAAATCGTGGTTCCTATTAGCTCTATCTGTTATTCTACTAGGATTTACCATACTTATTTTTTCAAACCATTTTTGGGCATTATCAATTATATCCTTCATTCTTATTACTATCGCTGGTTTCAGTATATCAATAGGAAAAATACCCTTATTAGGATATTTTCAAAAAACAGTTCCTCAAAAAATTCAGGGGCGCTTATTTAGTTTGCTAGATGTCATGATAGAGTCGAGTATTCCTTTAGGGGCGGGTATATATGGACTATTATTCGACAACTTTAATATATATACAATATTTATCTTTTCTGGATTAATTTTAATTATTTTTATTAAAATATCAGAAAAAAAATTGAGAAAGCTAACTATAAGCATGAATGATTAATTAAAGAATAATTAATCTTTAATCACTTACAGAATAGTAATCATCATTTCAATACTGTTATAAGAGAAGGTTCGTTTAAGTATTATTTGAGCGACGCCCACTATTTGGATTGCAACTTATTGTGAAAGATCAACTATGAATGTTATTTATAAATTTAATTCAATCAAGAGCTGAGTCAGTAGCTTGACTGATTTACTATTTAGATAATATCTTTTAAAGCAATTAAGTTGAATTTAAACAATAAATCTCTTTGTCCAATGTAGTCTTACTAAGGAAAAATTAAAAATAATGAATTTGATAATTTTTACTCTAATTAACAAACTTTTAAAATAGTAAATTCTGTAATAAGAATTGAATTTTTTAGGGGATACTCATTCTTACTCTCGTATTCTTTCGAAGTATGATTCCCCTTTCCACTTTCTAATTTTTCGAATTAATTTTATTTGAAATCAATCCGATGTTCTACTAATAATCGTAATTTATATACTATTTTATTCGACATTATTATTTCGGATTTTCTTTGTTATACATGGATTACTTAAACTAAGTAAGTTCTCTAAAGATTATGCAAGTATCGAATTAACTCTCTCTTGGATGATATGAAGGACCATCCTTCAGACGTATACTTACCCTCTGACTTAGACACTTCAGACTCATTGTTATTTTCTTCAATCGCATAGCTGCAGCTCAAAGCCTCTGTATAGAGTGATAAGATATTAAAAAATTGTCCTATGCAATTTTTTTAGATAAATAGTGTTTAATTCATGTGGATATATCTTTGATTCTTTAAATAATTAAAAGGCCCCCGTTATGAGGCCTTCAAATTTCAATATTGTTTACCTATGGGTTTGCTTTACGAATCTTGCATAATTAACTTTTGAAAAATCAACAACAATTTGATTACCATTGATATCTTTTATAATATCTGGTTGTTTAGAAATAATAAGTTTCATTATTTTTCGAAGAGCACGTTCATCATCAGATCTTGATTCGAGTTCCATCATGACTGTTAAACTAGAACCATGATTGAAAAAGAGTTCAATTTTTCTATTTTTCACTCTTTCATCTCCTCTCCTATTTAATGTCTCTACTATACCAATCTCCACCTCTTTCGTATAGGGTAGATAAGAAAGGAGATACTCATGGTATTGCGAGACAATAAATTAATCATACCCCTCTATTAGCCAAACTCTTTAAACTAAGAACATTACTAACATTATATATAATTTATTAAGCCCAGTTGAGTATAGATTTCACCTTACTTTAAGAAAAAAATATAATTTTTAGGTTTTCTCTTAAAAAGTTAGAGCTATCAAAACATCGTTCTCTTAGTAATTTAACTTTATTCGTTTGGTTTTTTTGATTTAATGGAATTAATAAATTTTTTTCAAAAGTCAAGTCCATAATATTGTGTAAAATAACTTAGTACAATGTTCATCACCATTAAAGCCTCATATAAGCCCTTGAAGAAGTAATCCATTCTTCGTGGATGTGCATTAATACAGAGCCAATTAATCGATTAGCTGAGTCGACATTTGGAAAGATTCGTACCACTTTCTTTCTACGACGTACTTCTTGATTCAATCGTTCTTCAATCTTACAAATATCAGATAACAATATTTCTCTTCCAAATTCTAGAACGATCTTCTTTTGATCAGATGACTCAATAGAGGTTTTAAGAAAATCCTCATTTCTAAAATCAACAAAACCTAGTAAACTACGTTTCATGGTGACTTTAATTGAAACGGGCTTTCTATAAAAATCTCCTAATCTCTTTTGAATGAGATCTTCCTTTTCTAGCTCAAACTGTTTTGAAGTTTGGCTAATATCCACTATATGTTTCTTGCCTATTAGACCGTGTGTTTTAATGTTTTGTCTTTAAGCAAATAAAAAATAAAGTTTTCATCTTCATTTAAAATATAAGCGTTAAATACACCATCATTCCAACCCACTAAATCAATATCATAAAAACCACCTATATAAGAAGAATCAAGCTCTGGTTTATTTTGATCAAGGGAAATATCTTCTAATTCGTTTGTATAGTCTATTAATGTATCCACACTCATTGCAAAAAGTTCAGAAAGCTTTTTAAGATTTGTAATATCCGGTATGCCATTATTACTTTCCCACTTAGCTACTGCTGAACGTGAAACATTTATTTTTTCAGCCAATTCCTCCTGACTGTATTCTTTTTTTCTTCGTAATTCCTTTATTTTATCGCCTAGTTGCATCTTATCACTCCTATTGATCTTTTATAGTTATAGTCAATCATAAAAACTCGCATTATCAAATATACTATCAAGAACTTTAGTGTTACTTTGAGTAACAAGTCCTTATACTTATTAAGATATAGTATAACTCTTCAGTATATCAGCATTTCTTGGAAGTTGTTTTTAGCTAAGAAGGAGCCTGTGATAAAATACGAACTCCTTTCCTCTTTTCTTAAAAATAATTATACGAAAATTATTCTATACATAAAACTACCACCCGTGAAATGATACCAAGAATCCGTCATGTAACTCTAATTTTTGAAAGTACTCAAAAGATAGAAAGCCTAATTTTTATTTCAAAAAGCTAATTCAAATAAAAAAGAATGGTATTAAAAAAGGGGAAGAAACGCTAAGTTTCTCCCCCTTTCATTATTTACTCAATAATTGGATCATTTCTTCATACTCTGGGTACTGTTCGATGAGTTCATGGTAACGAAACAACTCAAAATCCTCAAACTCAAATCCTGGTGAAACCATACACGATACGAGCGAAAACCCATCTTCAACGGTTGAGCCAAAGATTGTTCCTTTAGGAACACGATATTGTAGTACTTGACCTTGCGCAACATCTAATCCTAAAGTAACATTTGTATAATCGCCGTCTGGAGAAATCATATGCACGGTCAATGGCTGTCCGTAATGATAGTACCATATTTCATCAGCAGTTAAACGATGAAAATGTGAGGGGTTTTCTTTTTCCAATAGAAAATAGATACTAGTGAACAGAGAACGTTCTTTCCCATTTATTTTTAGTTTGTCTTGTGATCTTTCAACTTCGCAATAATAGCCACCTTCCGGATGAGCTTCCATATCCAAAGCTTTTATCCATTCTTCCATTGATTGATTCATAATAATCTCCTAACATTTTATACTATTTTAGCATAGGGAGTGTAAGGGTCTAAAATTCTTATCCACTTTAAGCAGCCTTGTAATTAGTAAACTTTCTCGATTTTGCTAGCATCTTACCGGATTACTTAATCTCATTCGAATAAACGACCCGATACAAAGCTTCTTTAACCTTATTGAATTGCTCTTGATCCATTGCTTCTGGATAAGTCATCAATAAAAGCGGAATCGCATTTTTCCCTTCTTCTAATGGAGGTTGCGTGTAGTCATAAGCATTCAACTTAAAATCTAAACGCTGATAAAAATTTATTCTTCGTTTAGTGATATTGTCTTCAGGCTTTTCTACCTCTAAGACTATTTTTTTATCAGCTTCATTTAAGAAAGTATTCAAAAATTTACTGCCATAATTTCTACCTCGGAAACTGTCATCTATGGCAAAATGTTCAATAAATACATATTCTCCAATGTCCCAAAAAGATATAAAACCTACTACTCTACCGTCATCTTTTAAGGCTTTCATTTGATAATTAGGATTTTTCAATATTTCTAATTGTAAGTTTAAACTTCTTTTTTCATCTTCAGGAAAAGAGCTTTCATAGATATTCCAGATTGCAGTAAAATTTTCCACTATAAATCCTCCGTCAATTTCGTAACTATTTTTTTCGTATTATTACAAGCATAGCAAAGTTTACAAAACTTTTCATAGGCTATCAAACCATAAAACAAATTCTTCCTTAAATAAAAATAGTGATTTCCATAAGCTAAATCTTTAGGCAATCTTCTAGAAGTTAAAAAACTTTGTCATAGCTATTAGTTTATACTTTACTTAGTCAACATCTATTTTAAGTTAGCAAATAAAAACACTGTCCTGATCGAGCTGTTTTAGTCTTAGGTTCCACTCATGAAGAGCTATAGTTTTTTTAGTGAGCCCATTCAATGCTAGGTCTTTATACTTCCTTAAAAGGCTACTTGCATTTAATTTATTGCTATTAAAATAATCAGCTACTCTAATATAACCCCCCAAAAGTGAGTTTGATAGCTCTAACTTTGGGGGCATCTCTCCTATAAAGATCTTTATATTATTAATTTTATCGATTTCTTATACTAGTTTCTCTTTAAATAAAACTTAAAGTATGCTGAACATTTACTTGCTAGTCAACTGCTTATTGCTAGCTAAAAAACATCTCATTTCATAATCTTTTTGATCCATTTTATACTTGTCTTATAAGGTGGATAACGGAAAGGAAGATCAAGCCAATTACTTTTTTTCAAGATGCTTTTACTATGAGAAAAGGTGTCAATGCTGTTTTTGCCATTATAGCTGCCCATTCCGCTTTCTCCCACTCCACCAAAGCCCATATAAGGAGTCGCTAGGTGGGTTACTGTCTCATTTATTGCTCCCCCTCCGAAGGAAACCTCCGTTAAAACCTTTCGCTCAATATCTTTCTCTTTTGTAAATAAATACAAAGCTAAAGGCTTTGGACGTGCCTTAATATGATCCATCGCTTCATCTATAGTCTTATAGGTGATTATGGGTAATATCGGACCAAATATCTCTTCTTGCATAATTGGATCTTTCCAAGAAACATCCTCCATTAATGTGATATTTATTTGGTGTGTTTCATCATTTTTTTGACCCCCGTAAATCACTTTGCCTGTCTCTAGCAGATTAAGTAATCGCTGATAATGCCTATCACTGATTATTTTGGGATATTCAGGATTGGTTTCTGCGTGCTTGCCAAAAAAACCTTCCAGAGTCTTCATTAATTCCTCTGTTAGTTTTTCTTTCACATCTTCTTGAACAAGTAAATAATCTGGAGCCACACAGGTTTGTCCTGCATTTAAAGCTTTGCCCCAAGCAATTCGCTTAGCAGCTATTTTTATATCGGCTGATTTGTCAACAATGGCTGGACTTTTCCCACCTAATTCTAAGACGACTGGTGTCAAATGCTGAGCTGCTTTTTCCATTACAATTTTCCCCACCTGTTTGCTTCCTGTGAAAAAAATTAAGTCAAAATCTTTACTTAACAAAGACTGATTAACTTCAACAGCCCCTTCCACCACCGTCACATAAGCCGGATCAAAGGTATCTGCGATCATTTTTTTAATAATAGCAGACGTAGCCGGTGCAAATTCAGAGGGTTTGATAACAGCAGTATTTCCGGCCGCTAAGGCACCAACAAGTGGCGATAAAGTCAGCAAAAATGGATAATTCCAAGGGGCAATAATCAACACCTGCCCATAAGGCTCTTTATAGACACGACTGACTGATGGAAACTGAGAGATTGGTGTTCGTACACGCTTAGGTTTGAGTAATCTCTTCATGTTTTTTAACATATAAGTGATCTCTTCTAAAACCAATCCAATCTCACTAACATAGCCTTCAAATCCTGCTTTATTTAAATCACTTCTTAAGGCTTCTAATATTTCAAGCTCATAGTCTTCAATCGCTTGATACAATTTTTTCAGCTTAGCAATTCGAAAATCAATTGCTTTGGTCTCTCCACTTGCAAAATATTCTTTTTGTTTTTCTAATACACCACTTGTCTCTTCCATTTTTATCATGCTCCTTCTTAATAAGCTGCTTCTAAAATATCCATAATCCGTTCAGTAGTAACTTGCACTGGGTTCACAATTGTAGCCCCATCATTCATGGCTGTCTTGGCAATCTGTTTAAAATCCTCTTTTTTAACATCGACATCTCGCAAACGGGTCGGTAAACCCGCTATTTTATGCAATTCATTAAGTAAATCTCTGATAGCATTTATTGTACGAGCGGCTCTTTGATCTTTGGGTGTCTGGCTGTATACTTCTGGTCCAGAGAAAGCCAATAAAATTCTAGCATACTCCTCTTTACAAGATTGTGAATGCTTTAAATTCATTTCCATAGCATATGGAAGCAAAATCGCCATCGCATCTCCATGGGCAATTTTACTGATTGATCCACAAGCGTGACCTATCGCATGAACAATGCCTACCATTGAGTTAGAAAAAGATATACCTGCCATTAAGGACGCATTCGCCATGGCTATGCGAGCTTCTTTATTTTTACCATTTTGGACTGCTTCTTTAAGGTGCTTCCCAATTAATTCTATGGCAGCTAAGGCATAAGCAGAGCTAAGTGGATTTTTTTGACAACCCGTTAAGGCCTCAATACTGTGTGTTAAGGCATCGATTCCAGTTGATGCAGTTATTTTCGCTGGAAGTGACGCTGTCATTCGATAATCTAAAACAGCCACATCTGGTAAAAGACTGTATGAAATAAACTCCAACTTTACCTTACGGCTCGTGTCCGCAATCACTGAGACTAAGGTTGCCTCCGAGCCTGTGCCTGCAGTACTTGGCACGACTATCAAAGGATTTAACTTACCACCGACTAGCTCTAACCCCATGAGTTCATTTAAGTCTTTGACTTTTTTAGAAACTAAAACATTTACTCCTTTAGCAGTATCAATGACTGATCCACCGCCAATAGCGATGATACTATCACATTGATGTGTTTGATAGACGTCACTGATTTCGTGGACCACATTTAATGATGAGTCTTGTGGAATCTCTTTGAAGATGGCAGCGATTTCAATGTTGGCATCTTCTAAAGCCTCTGTAATAATTTGCACTTGTCCATGCTTTATCAATGACTCATCTGTTAAAATCAAAGGCCTCTGGGCCTCTAAATTCAATAATTCAAATGGGATGTTTTCTAAAGCGCCTTTGCCAGATAAAATCTTGACTGAATTCATAAATTCATAATATTCTGGTATTTTCATACTAATCCTCCTTAAAACACTAAATGAAAGTAGGCTTTGCCTTTGCTGGCTGAAAGCACTGGTTGTTCTTTTAAAATATTTTTGCTAATATAATTTGGGAAAAGATAAGCTTCTACATAATATAAAATTCGAACGAGAGGCATAGCTTTTAGGAAATCACCTTTAACAATAAAACGATGTTGAGCATAGCCTTGGTGCAGACCTATTTGACCAAGAATTAACATTTGTGCAGTCCGATAACTTTTAAAAATAATCGACAGATCAGCTGGGGCATCCACATGCTTTCCTAAATAATTAAAGCCATCATTTCTTTTTTCAAAGAATACTTTTGTACTAGTGTTTAAAACTGTCAATTCAAACAAGAAACCATCCGCATAGTGTCCTAACTCTTTCTGAATTGCAGGCTCTACTTTAGCAGCAGCTATTAATCCTCTTACTAAAAATTTTAAACCAATTTCTACCATTAATTTTTTCATAACATGCAACCGCCTTTTATAAATTTTACTTAATTAAATAAGCAATTTAACAATCTGATTCACAGGTATTTCTTCCGTAGCAAATTTCTGTTGAATAATTAAGCCATCTAACAAAGCTAAAATAAGATAAGAGAGGGCGTGATAATCTCTTCCCTGTCGCTTTAATCCTTTTATTAAACTTTTTCGAATGGTCTCTCGCCAGGACTGATAGCGTGTTTCAAACTTTTTAGCCAAGGATTGATTATTAGTAATCGCATCGCTTAAAAGATAAAGATGTAAGGAGCCTCTAGTATCCGCATAGATAATTTTATTAAATAAAGTCTTCAATATTTCTTCTGCATCAATCTCCTCATCAGACTCTTCAATGAATAAAAGTAAGTCTTCTGTCATCATTTCTAAATTTTTTTCTGCCAATTCATAAATGATCGCTTGTTTGGCAGGATAATAATAATAAAGCGTTCCTTTACTAATACCCGCTGCTTCAGCAATTTTACGCAAAGTTGTTTCTTCAATGCCTAATTCACTAATTAAAACTGATGCAATCTCAAGTATATAAGATCGCATATCTTGATTAGAGTTCCCATCACTAATAGATATTTTTGTCATTTATCCACCCATTTCCCGTTCGGTCGACTGACCGATTAATTAGTTTAAGTTTAATTCAACCAGCTTTTAGTGTCAAATATGCTTATTTTAAAGCTACTATGATTAAGAAAAAAGAAGTTATTAAAAGGGAGAGATCCCACAATATAATAACCTTCTAATATAGATAATTACGCTTTTCTTCAGAGCGTAAAATATTTTGTGTAAGCTCCGAATCTTTGTAGAAAAGAGACCTCTCTTATGTAAGATTGTAAAATCAAATAAGCAATCACACAGGAGGTCCCTTATGGAAGTCGTTAGCACAAAATTATTCACAGCACTAGCAGAAGATAAATCTGTTCAGGACCTATTTCGTCAAAACTTAGAAGAAGCGATTAACTTATTACCTGTATGCGAAAGGACAGTCTTTCTTAATTACGAAAAATCGGAAGTCAAAGGCTGCAATGGTTGAGGAACAATCTCCATGAGAGATCTTTAGAAAAGTATCTATATACCTATGTTTCAAAATTCAATACGAAGTTTTCTTCTAGAATCCATAAGGGATTTGGTCAAGCACAGTAGGAACTAAGTAAAATGCTAGATGAAATACAAGGAAAAGGTCAAAGCAAAAAAATTCATCCCCTATAGGGGATGACGTATAATGCCTATAATATTATCTAGTTAGAAGATTTTTACTTAATCTTACATTAGCTTACAAAATTTATTTGACACTGCCCTATATTTACTACCATACAAAAAAGAATATAGATTTATTTTATCTCAATATAAGACCTATTAAGCATTTCGAACCATAACTTTATTTAAGTTCAACTACTTATGTCTTAAAATACTGATAAATCTATATTCTTATTAAAAAACAATGGAGATGAGGGGAGTCGAACCCCTGTCCAAATGTCTCGCCACCAAAGAATCTACGTCAATAGTTGCGTCTATTATTATTTAGCTCCCACATAGCCGACCAACAGGCATTTGTGTTTGCGAGTCTGCTTATCTCTTCTAAGGCTTACAGACGGAAAGACTTAGCGTATCCCACTAATTTGAGACCAGGAACTAACACATGGGCGATGCTAGGCTGATCTTAGCCAGCTGTTTTTAGGCAGCTAAAGCTAAATTGTTATTATTGTTTGCAGTTATATTTAACTGTAGCGTTGGTGAGGTAGTCGCTGCCTACCTGACGCATCCAAGGTTCGAACAACACCTGTCGAAACCATGACACCCCCAATTAAAGGTATAAATACATACTAGCATCTCCATGAGGAAATGTCAAAGAAGGTTAGTCAGCTTTTAGACGAATTATCTTGGACTTCCTACTTAAAGAGTTTGAGGTAATTTTTTGACGGCATTCAGTAAAATTGGCGTCACTAAAATTGAAAAGATCATCTCAGGTACACCATTCACTAACACAATACCTCCGAGCACCTGCCATAAGCTATCGAGATTGGCTCCACTAATTTGTGAATACTCTGCCTGTTTAAAGAGGCCAATTGCCCCTAAGACGAAAACTGTATTTAAGATTGAACCTAAGGCCCCTGCTATCATATAGCGCAAGCGATCTTGAATTTTATCTTGAGCTTGGTGGGCAAACCATCCAACAATCAAAGGCATAATCATCCGTGGTAAAAGTGAGACTAATGGTGAAGAAAAGACATAAACATACATGGGCGATGTTGGCATAACATAAGCACGAATCAAGGAGTTCAAGCCCCAAAATGCTCCGATAATAAAACCATCTTTAGTGCCTAACCATAAGGTCGCTACAATTACCGTTACATGAATAATAGTAATATTTAATGGGGGTATGGCTATATAGCCTAGAAAAGGTACCCAAGTTTGTAATAGGATAATAGCCATGAAGATACTTAAAATAACTAAGCGTTTAGTTTTCATAGCGTTTTGATTTTGTAATGCTGACACAAACATCCTCCTCATTTAATGAATGGAATGACCATTCTTAATGTAATTGTAAGTGGGTTCACAGAGTCTTTCATCAAGAGTTACCTCTAAATCATATTCATCAAAAAACCATTCGTCATCTTGTTCAATAAAGAAGAGGACCCCATTGGGCGCTTGATAAGTGACTAAAGGGTCTTCTGGCTGAACAGAATCAATGGCAATCCCAAAACCATTGTCAAAAGGGCTCGATCCATAAATTTTTGTTTTAAAGCGAACACCAGCACCTTGGCTAAATCCTATTTCTTCCTTAAACCAATCTGCTGCTTTATTTGTTACTGTTAGTTTCATATGCTTTGTTGCAATCAAATGCAACAACTCCCTCCTCTATAAACTGAATCTATCATATAGCAATTTTTTTATCTGAGCGAGTTTTTTGCTTAATCCACCAAATTATGTTGGAAAGCATATATCGTCGCTTGTGTGCGATCATCCACTTCTAATTTTGATAGGATATTAGAGACGTGGGTTTTTACCGTCTTTAAAGTGATAAACAACTCTTCTGCAATCGCTTGATTGGAATACCCTCTAGCAATCAATCCTAAGACTTCACGCTCACGATTGGTCAAATCATCATGCAGATGGACTTGCCTTTCTTCGGTTTCGCGATTTAGCATCTTTTGCGTAACTTCATCCTGCATCACACTCTTACCTTGGTAGGTTGAGCGAATAGCCTCAGCGATTTCTTTAGCTGATGAAGTTTTTAGGATATATGATTGAGCTCCTGCTTCAATAGCTGGATATACTTTTTCGTCATCTAAGAAAGATGTCACGATAATAATTTTAGCTTCGGGCCACTCTTGCATAATTTTTTGCGTAGCTTCAATTCCGTCCATGGTATCCATGACTAAGTCCATCAAAATAACATCCGGTCGTAAATCCAGGGCACGATGATAACCTACTAAGCCATTATTAGCTTCTCCCACCACTTCCATATCTTCTTGAATACTTAGATAAGACGAAACACCTAGCCTGACCATTTCGTGGTCATCAACTAATAATACTTTTATCATACACTGACTCCTTTGTTTTATAATTTTATTTTTTAAGTTTATAAGGCAACTTAATATCGACAACCGTTCCCTGCCCTGGAGAAGAAATTATCGAAACCGCCCCTCCCATCCCCTTCACTCTTTCTTGGATATTGGTTAAACCATAAGAGCCTGACTTTTTCGATTGAACAGGATCAAAGCCACGTCCATCATCAACAATGCGAATATTTATCATATCCATTGTTTCTCTTAGATAAACATCTAATTTATTTGCTCGAGCATGCCGCATAGTATTCGACACCGCTTCTTGAATAATCCGAAAGAGATGGTCTTCGATTCCCGTTTCTAGTCTAGGATCATCTAATTCCCAAGTCAGTTCTAGAGGTATTTTGGCTTGTAGTTCTAATAGCAAATTATTAATTCCTTGTTGCAGTGATTTTCCTTGTAAGTCAACCGGTCGTAAATGCAAGAGCAAGGCTCGCATTTCAGTTTGAGCATTTCCAATGACCGATTCAATTTTTTCAAGCTTAGCACTTAATTTAGGGTTTTCCTCTTCAGGATAGGATTCAGTAATAGCTGACAACATCATCATAGCAGCAAATAATTGTTGGGATACCGAATCATGAAGTTCACGTGCTATGCGACTACGCTCATGTTCGATAATTTCTTCCTTAGTCTCTTCACCGACAAAGACCGGAGCAGCTGTAAATTCTTGTAAGTCTTCAGTCAAATCAACCAAGCGATTGCGCAGGCGGTTAATATCTTGGGCCAAGCTATAATCTTGTGTATAGAGACTAGATTTACGGTTGGTTTTATTGAAGATCGGATGGTGATATTTGCCTAACAATAACCAATTGATTTTTGCTCGAATCAGTTCATAAGAATCATTTAGTGAAAAGGTAAGATATAAACTATAGATGACTGAGAAGGCAATAATAATGGCTACTACCCAGATAAATAATCGAACGTCCCAGATCTTAATTATAAAAAGGTCTTCAATATTAAAAGCTGGTAGTTGCCATGCACAAAGACCAACCACAAAAAAACAGATCAGCAATGTAATAATTAATTGATTGAGTAAGATACGAATCCATAACCGTAAATTCATAAAATAATCACCTCAACATCTCCTATAAAGCTTGAAATAATAACATTTAATTTGCGGTTAGCCTGTTGATAATCGGGACTACGCCATTTAAAGTTTTCCAATGTTAATACATAGTCTTGAGATTCAAATAAAACATTGCCACTAATTAAAGATATATTCATTTTCAAGCCAATATCCCTCGGAATGATTAAACGAACACGGCCAAACATTTTTCGAATGACTACCGTATGCTCACCTGCTGGAATGAGGGTATTCCCTAAATCAATAATAGAATTTCCACCAAAATATACAAGATTAATATCATCCCACTCATATGAAGTCTTGGTTCCTTCTTCTCGCATATCAAAAAGAGAGCGATATTCTAAGATTGTTCGCTGCTGGTCTTGTGGTTGAAGCAGTTTAATCCCGTAATAACTCTCAGACTCTTTAGGGGCTGGATGTAAAACACTCTCCGAAAGATTACCCATTTCATGGATATGCTCTTTTTTAAAGACAATTAAAGCGAAAAAGATGGTTAAAAGAAATAGCCAGAATGATTTGGTTAAAACAATCGTCATAATAACCAAAATCAAACCCAATCCTAAAATCAATCGGTTCAACCAATAGCGCTCTATATAAAGGCTCAAACTGATGAGCAAAAATCCTCCTGCAAACATTCCAAGAAAATGCCAATCTGTAAGTAATTCTAATATAATTAAAAAGATACAAAGAATCATCGTGAGAAAAATACGTTTGCGAAAGAAGTCTTTCATTGGAATACCTCCCTTCTGTTAAGTCATTGCTATTATTGCATAAAAGATAAACTGAAAAAAGATAATACTTTGCTTATCTTCCATCTATTATAGCAAACAAATCCTAGAAAAAGGCATAAAAAAAGACCCCCAAAAGGAGTCTAACTGTTGGATAAATTATGCCTTAGCCACCTTAGTAATTTCCACATCAAATGAGCCGCCCGGTGTTTCAATAGTTACTTTATCACCCACTTTATGGCCTAATAGAGCTTTGGCCATTGGCGAATCGTTAGAAATCTTATATTCCATTGGGTCTGCTTCAGCAGAGCCAACAATGGTATATGCTTCTTCAGGACCATCAGGCAATTCGTTAAAAGTCACGGTACGACCCAATGTTACTTCATTAGCCGCAACATTTTTATCATCAATAATTTCAGCAAAGCGCATCATATTTTCTAATGTTGAAATACGTCCTTCAACGAAAGCTTGTTCATCTTTTGCTGATTCATATTCTGAGTTTTCAGAAAGATCACCAAAAGATCGGGCTACTTTAATGCGTTCAATAATTTCAGCTCGTTTATTTACTTTTAAATCTTCTAATTCAGCTTCAATTTTTTTCTTACCTTCTAGGGTCATTGGATATGTTTTATCTGCCATCTGTTAATACTCCTTCAAATTAATTAATAATTGTGTTAATTTTAGTAACTAATAAATCTATGGCCACATGATTATGGCCGCCTTCCGGGACAATAATATCTGCATAGCGTTTAGTTGGCTCAGTAAATTGATGATGCATCGGCTTGACAACTGTTTCGTACTGTTCAAGAACAGATTCTACAGAACGTCCTCTTTTAATGACATCGCGTTTAATTCTTCTAGAAAGGCGAATATCATCTTCCGTATCGACATATATTTTAATATCACATAAGTCACGAATCATTTTATCTTCAAAAATTAAAATCCCTTCTAAGATTAGCACGTCACGTGAAGCTTCTCTACGTGTTTCAAGTGAACGCGTGTAGTTCACAAAATCATAAATAGGGACTTCAATTGTTTCACCTCTTATAAAAGCTTGGATATGTTCAAAAAATAAATCATTGTCAAAAGCAAAGGGATGGTCGTAATTCGTCTTTAATCTTTCCTCAAATGTCAGATGGCTTTGGTCTTTATAATAATTATCTTGTGCTAAGACCAAAACGGACATCTCAGTAAACTGTTCTAATATTCGCTTGCTAACACTTGATTTACCAGAACCTGATCCACCAGTGACACCGATGATGATGGGTCTATCCCCCATTACTTCACTCCCTTAATTGACAAATACATAAAGAAAGCAACCACCCAATAAGAGGTGATTACTTGCTTTCTATTGAACTTGCTCAAAACTATACTTAAGAAAATAACATATAAATTAGCTGAATGCAAGCCATTTCATATTATTTCTTTTTTAGTATTCAAATGCTTGTTAAAAGTTTCATTTGTTGTTCTTGCTATTCTTCTTCTAATTCTGCATTTTCTTGACTCGCTTCTTTTTTTGCTTCATCAAAGAATGGTTGAACGTATTGTTCTACTAAGGCACTATGCTCAGCTTCTGTTGCAGAATAATAGATTTTGCCTGTATTCATATCTGCGACAAAGTAATAGTTATCTGAATAAGTTGGATATATAGTCGCCATAATCGATGATAGAGAAGGACTATTAATCGGTCCTACTGGCAACCCGCTATGTTGATACGTATTATAAGGCGAATCTACTTCTAAATCTTCATAAGTAACCAGCTCTTTATGCTTGCCAAGTGCATAAATAACCGTAATATCACTTTGTAGAGCCATTTCAATGTTTAGACGGTTGAAGAAAACTCCTGCAACTAAGGCGCGATCTTCATCAGTCGATGCTTCTCGTTCAACAACCGAAGCCAGACTCAACAACTGGTGATAGTTTAACCAAGTATTGCTAAGGTCTTCTTGCAATTTCTGAAATTCAATATTAGCTTTTCCAACCATATTAATGATTAAATCATCAACCGTCATGCCAGCAATATAATCATAAGTAGCTGGGAAAAGATAACCTTCTAAACGATATTTTAATCCTTCAATCTCAGATAGTGGTTGAATCAAGCTTGGAAAACGCCTTAACAAGTCTTCAAACAGCTCTTCACTTTGAACGCGATCAATAAAAGTATCAGCTTCAATTGGTGTTTGTTCAGCCACTACTTGTGCAATATCAGTTATTTGCATGCCTTCCACAACAGTCAGTGTGGTATCAATATCTTCTTGGATTGGTTCGCCACCTTCCTTTAAAGTTGCAATCAACTCTTCTGCATTCATATTAGGCTTTAATTGATAATAGCCTGCTTGAAAGTCACTAGCTCCTTTAAATTTCATAAACAAATTAAAAATTTGACTATTGTTAACCAGTTTTTCATCTTCTAAAATTTGTGCAATATCACTAGAAGTCGACCCGATGGGAATCGTCACTTCGATTGCCTCAGAACTATTGGCATCCACCGGCCCTAAATCTTTATCCAGTTTCCAATAAATGAATAAGGTGCCTACTACGATAATAATCAAAAATATCCAAAGAATGATTTTAATTACTCGATTGGTCCAAAGTAATTCTTTAACATGCATGGTTTCATTTACTTTTGCATCTTCTTGTATTCTATTCCAATCTATCTTCATACTTCCTCCTAATAGCCTAATGTTGTAAGCATTATAGCAAATAACACAGTAAATAACTATCCTGACCTAATTAATGAATGATTAAATTAATGTTTCAAGCTTCATGATTTTATAAGAGAAAAAGCTCTTGCCGATTTCATCAATCGGAAAGAGCTTAGCTTTCTTAACTATTCTTCTTCATCTGCCAAAAATGTATTTAATACTTCGTCAATCATGTTCCATTCTTCTTCAGTTTCGATCGCTTGTAAATCACCAGAAGTCCCATCTGGATTTTCTTTATAGGAGTAAGCTTGAATTTCTACTTCTTCTTCTTCATTTGCTCCAGCTGGATAAATAAGGACATAGGATTTATTATAGTCTTGTGAATCAAAGGTGAATAGAATTTCATATAACGATTCGTTGCCTTCTTCATCGACAACAGTAATGTAGTCAATTTCTTTTTCTGCGTGTTCATGATTATGTTCTTCTACCATCTTAACACCCCTATTTCTTATAATCTAAGTAATTTTGTAAAATCATCACTGCCGCTAATTTATCAATTACTTTTTTGCGTTTTTTACGTGAGACATTCCCTTCTTCAATCAGCATCCGTTCTGCTTGAGAAGTAGTCAATCGCTCATCTTGATAAATAATTTGACAGTCTGGGACAATTTTATGCAGTTTTTCACCAAATTTTTGGGAAGCCTCTGCTCTTGGTCCTAATGTATTGTTCATATTTTTTGGTAAGCCAATAATGACTTTATCTACTTTATACTCTTCGATGAGTTCTTGAAGACGTTGATAACCAAAGTTATCCGATTCTTCATCAATCGGTATAGTTTCGATTCCTTGGGCTGTCCAACCCATTAAGTCACTAATAGCAACCCCTACCGTTTTAGAACCCACATCTAAGCCCATGCTGCGATTTCCAATTGGCATGAACTAAGACTCCTTCTTAGTTAGATAATACTTGACTAATTTTTCGACAATTTCATCGCGTTCATGACGACGAATGAGGTTACGCGCATCATTGTGACGTGGAATATAAGCCGGGTCACCTGATAAGAGATAGCCCACAATTTGATTGACTGGATCATACCCCTTCTCCTCCAATGCGCGATAGACAATCTCTAAGCTCTCGCGAACTGTATGTTGGTTTAAATCATCTAACTTAAAGAGTATTGTTTCATCTAATGATTGCATAGATGTATTCACCGAACCTTTCTTAATCTCATCAACTTAATACATCCCTAGTTGATTTGTTAGCTATTATCTCCAGTTTACCATAAATGCCTATAAAAAGGCTCTTATTGTGCTTTATTTATAGCTTTTTCACTATTAAAATTGTGTTTCAGGCTAGATCAGTCTATTCTCAATCTCTTGCGGCACTGCTTCTAACAACTGAGGAATAGCCGCTGGATTTTTACCCCCTGCTTGCGCCATAGTCAAACGACCTCCTCCACCACCTTTAATATGTTTTGCTAATGGTTTTATTAAATCTCCCGCATTAATGCCCTTAGCCACTGTTTCTTGATCGACTAAAACTAACAGATTAGCTTTTCCCTCATGAGAAGTGGCTAAAACAAGGATATTAGAAGCAGCTTTTTCTCGCCATGTATCGCCTAAAGATCTTAAAGAATCCATATTTTGATTGTCTACGCTGGCTGCAATAAAGCTAATGTCTTTAACTGTTTGAACATCATCAAAGATTTCATCTGAAGCTTCCTGCATTAAGCGTGCAGTCAAGGAGTCGATTTCAGATTGCTGTACTTTAAGATCCTGTTGTAACTGTTCAATCTTGCTTAGCAGTTGATCACTTTGGCTAACTTTCAATTGATTTTGAACTTCTTTTAGTAGCGATTCGTTCTTTTGATAGTTGGCGATAGCTGCTTGACCTGTTAAGGCTTCAATGCGACGCAATCCTGCTCCTATACCACTTTCAGCCATTAATTTAAAGGTTCCAATCTCATTAGTATTGTTAACGTGAGTTCCTCCACACAATTCGATGGATTCATTGCCTACATTAACTACGCGAACAATTGACCCATATTTTTCACCAAAGAGTGCCATGGCTCCCATTGCTTTTGCTTCATCAATTGGCATTTCACTTATGTCAACATTAATAGCGTTTTCAACCATAAAGTTTACATAGGATTCCACTTGTTTAAGTTCTTCGGCTGACATTTTACCAAAATGTGAAAAGTCAAAACGTAAGCGATCTGGCCCCACATACGATCCTTTTTGATTAGCGTGGTCCCCTAAAACTTCTTTTAAGGCCTTATGTAATAAGTGAGTAGCTGTATGGTTTTGATTGGTCCTCATTCTGGCTTGACGGTCAACTGTCAAAGTATAAGACTGTTCGCGATTTAACGGCATTTCCAATGTTTTCACCTTATGCATAAATTGACCATGAGGACTCTTTTGAACATCTAGGACCTCTGCCAGCATTTGATCGCCATCAAAAATCCCTCCTAAATCGGCTACTTGTCCCCCCATTTCGGCATAAAAAGGTGAGCGGTTAAAGAATACAATCCCTTCACTATTAGCTGGTAATTGGTCCACTTCTTGGTCATCGACGACAATATATTTCAATGTCGCATCTGAACTTAATTGTTCATAACCCACAAAATCAAACTCATAGTCAATAGCTTGTAGAGTTGTCGATTGGATCGCCATCGATCCTTCATCTGTACGTGCGGCACGGGCTCTTTCTCTTTGTTCTTCCATGGCTGTCTCAAAACCTTCAATGTCTACTGTTAGCCCTTCTTCATCAGCCATTTCTTGCGTCAATTCAAGTGGGAAACCGAAGGTGTCATATAAATGAAAAGCCCTGTCTCCATTAATAACCGTTTGGCCTGCTTGACGAACCGCATTGATCACTTGATGAAGTTGGACTTCGCCTTCTTCAATCGTTTCATGGAAACGTTGTTCTTCTTTTAAAAGTACTTCTTTAACAAAGTTTTCTTTTTCGATGAGCTCTTTATAAGGATCACCCATCATAGCCACAATAATTGGCACTAAATCTGAAATAAACAGATGATTAATTCCTAATTTACGACCATGCATAACTGCACGACGGATTAAGCGTCTTAAGATATAGCCGCGTCCTTCATTAGAAGGTAAAGCTCCATCAGCAATAGCAAAGGATACCGCACGGATATGATCAGCAATAACTTTAAAAGAGGTATCTGTTTTTACATCATCACCATAATTGACAGTTGTCAATCTACCAATTGCTTCAATGATCGGCATAAATAAATCTGTTTCGAAATTTGTCGGAACATCTTGCATGACCGAGGCCATCCGTTCTAAGCCCATACCTGTATCAACGTTCTTGTTAGGCAAGGGTTGGTAGCTTCCATCTGGCATATGATTGTATTGTGAGAATACTAGATTCCAAATTTCTAAGTAACGTTCATTTTCTCCTCCTGGGTACATTTCAGGGTCATCAGCTGAAAGGTTTTGATAATTTTCCCCTCGGTCGTAGAAGATCTCTGAATCGGGACCACATGGTCCGGCACCAATATCCCAAAAATTATCAGCCACAGCCACAATATGATCTTCATCTAAACCACATTTTTCTATCCAAATCTGCTTAGTTTCTTCATCTTCGGGATAATAGGTAACATATAGGCGGTTGGGATCAAAATTCAACCATTTTTCTGAAGTTAAAAATTCCCACGCCCATTGAATGGCTTCTTCTTTAAAGTAATCCCCTATGGACCAGTTACCTAGCATTTCAAATAAAGTATGGTGTCGTGCAGTCACACCAACGTTTTCAATATCGTTGGTACGAATACACTTTTGAACATTGGCAATCTTGGGATTGTCAGGAACTTCAGTTCCATCCATGTATTTCTTCAAAGCAGCAACCCCTGAGTTAATCCATAACAGCGTTGGATCGTTAATTGGAATGAGGTTAGCTGAGGGAACGATTTGATGATTTTTCTCTGCAAAAAAATCTAAAAACATCTGACGTATTTCTTTACTCTTTAATGGTTTCATGCCGCATTCTCCTTCAATAAAAATAAAGAGTCATTATATGCAAGGGCGCTTAACCACGGTACCACCTTGCTTATAATAACTCTTGGTTATCTTCTTAAGTGACTGTTAACGCCAGCAAAACGCCAATCTTTCGAATGGTCCGTATGAGGGAGCATCAATGTCTTGATTACTTGCACCAAATGTAATCTCTCTAGAATGACCTGACATGTCCTCTACCTTTAGTAATATAGCAATTTTTATAAAAAAGGTCAATCCTGAATAAAAAAATCTTGCCAGTTAGTATATAATCATTAATAGAAAGTTTTTCATTGAAAAGTAGGTGATCGTACGATAAATTCTTTAGTAAAAGCCTAGGCATCCATAACACCTTTAGAAAATCAAGGAATTGAAGAAAGATAGAAGTTGTAACAAGTTATATAATTAATCTTGAGGACCAGTTATTAAATTAAAATTAGCTAAATAATATTTATAAAAGGTGGTGAAACTTATGAATAAAGATAATCACAAGAAAGATTTAAAAATTGAAAACATTTTGAAAATCTTTCCAATTATAGGCATGATTGGCGTAATCATAATTATATCCGTCTTGCTATCAGGCTTGCCTAAGTCTAATCCACTTTTTTCGATTGGATTGTCCTTAGGGTTAGCTTTACTTTTTATTTCAACAGTAGTGTATATTGCCACATGGCTGATGGAAATAAATTTAGCTTATAGTAGAAAACAATATTCTCTGATGGCCATCTTGATAATCGTCGGCATCCTTTCTGTTTTATTTGAAATTATAATCAATAGATAATGCGATTGAAGTTTTAATTATCAAAACCCCCTAAAGAAACATTCTTTAGGAGGTTTTGCTAGTTACTATTAAAATCACACAAAGAAAGCTTTATTACTATACAAAATCTTCCGGCTTGAGTCCTTCCATGCCAATCATGGGATCGACTTGCCAAATGGTTTGGTCATTTAAGACAAAGCTTGCTTTTGACATTTTGCTTTCTGCTACTTGAGTAACACTTGCTGTATCATCCTCTTGCTTTTTGCTTTTTGTCAGCTCTCGCTTCTTTGCTTGCTCAGTCAAGTTTAATTGTAAGTATTCAGCTAATTTGGTTTTGCGTTCTATTTGAACTTGTGAAACCGCCTTATTAAAACTTTGAGGGTTCCCTACCATGACTAAGGATTTGACCGCCCTTGTCACAGCAGTATAGATGATGTCCCTTCTTAACATGCGTGAATAGCGATCAACCAATGGTAAGATGACTAAGTCATATTCTGATCCTTGTGCCTTATGAATGGAACAACAATAAGCCAGAGTCAGCTGATCCAGTTCATTTTTTCGATAATGGATTTCATTGTCATCAAAATCAACAATCACTTCTTCCACATTATTTGAACTTTCTTTTGCCGTTAAGATAGCAGTTATCTTGCCAATATCCCCATTGTAAACACCCTCTTCTGTATTATTTACCAGTTGAAGAACCTTGTCTCCTATACGGTAGACTTGGTCAAAATGTTTTATCTCACGTTTTTTTGAACTAGCAGGATTCAACATTTCTTGCATCAAGTCATTGATCTGATTGATGCCGCCTGGTCCCTTATACATAGGGGCTAGGACTTGTAGCGTTTGGCTATTAAAGCCTTTTTTAATTGCTGCTGCTACAATCTGTCCAACCACATCACTGACTTGCTGAGCAGAGCAAGGGATAAATGAACGGTCATTATGCTTGGCTAAAAAATCCTCTGGCAGATAGCCTTGACGTATATGGTGAGCTAAATGAACGATGGATGAATCATCGGACTGACGATAAATTTTGGATAGCGAAACAGTTGGAATCAGACCCGAATCAATCATATCTGAAAAAACTTTACCTGGTCCTACTGAGGGCAGTTGGTCCTTATCCCCGACAAAGACTACTTGCATTTCATAGGGAATGGCTTGTAGCAACCAATTCATTAACCACACATCAACCATTGACATTTCGTCGATAATTAAAAGGCTGCCATCAATTATCATCGGTTCAAAGTCTCTTAGCGTCGACTCACGATTATAACCAATTAAGCGGTGAATGGTAGAAGCTGGCAAATGAGAAGTTTCTTGCATCCGTTTAGCCGCCCTGCCTGTCGGAGCCGCCAAACGGATTGGAGAATCAAAATTATCCTCATTTAGATCGGCCAGATCATAGCCATGTAAGATAGCATGTAAATAAATGAGTCCTTGTACCAAGGTTGTTTTTCCGGTTCCTGGACCTCCTGTAATAATAGAGAGAGGGGATTGAATGGCTAATTTTAATGCCTGCTGTTGCTCTTGATCATAGTCAATTTTAATTAAGGCCATAACATCCTCAATGGCTTGATCAATCTCTTCTGCTTCAAATCGCTTAACTTGTTCAGCCATCAGATAGTCGTGAATCTTTTTACTACTTCCGTACTCTGCGTAGAAAATTGAGGGAATGACAAGATCTTCTCCTAGCACTAACAGCTGGTCTTGAATAATTGCAAGATCCAACCCCTTGGTCAATAAATCATCCTCAATCAAAAAGGGGCGACTTTTTTCTAGGAGGTCGCGTGCAGTTCTCAACGAATCCGGTATCGGTACATAGGTATCTCCTTGATCGGTAGAAATTTGTGCCACCGCCATGGTAATAGCTGAAGCAATTCGTTCAGCGGCGTCGGGTTGAATGCCTAATTGTTCTGCTAACTTATCGGCCTTAGTGAATCCGATTCCTTCAATCTCTATTACTAATTGATAGGGATTTTCTTTTATTTGTTCCAGTGTATTCGATTGGAATTTCTTATAGATTCTATCTGCTAAATTAGGACCAAAGCCCCATTCGCTTAACTGCATAAAAATACGTTCTGTTCCTTGAAATTTTAAAAGACTGGCCCTTAATTGATTGGCAACTTTAGCTGTTAAACCACTCACTTTGTCTAAAGCATTGGGATCATCAAGGATTTGATCAATTGCCGTTTCCCCTAATGACTCTACGATTTTTGTGGCTGTTTTAGGACCTACTCCTTTGAAACGATTGCTGGACAAATAATCAATTAAGCCCCTGCGTGAAGTCGGCATCAATTGCTGGTAGCGAGTGACTGAAAATTGCTGTCCAAAACGTGGGTGGTGGACTAATTTTCCAAAAAATTGATAGGGCGTATCGTAATGGATCGTAGTAAATTGACCCGTAATAACCAATTCTTCGTCTACCAAGAGACTCGTTTGATCTAAATCTACACTAATGCGCAAGACCTTATAAAAATTTTGGTCATTTTCGAAGATGGTACTTTCCACGCTACCTACTATTAATTCTTCCATCCACTCTCACCTCACTTGTATGTCTTATTATATCAATCTTTTTTATTAAGAACTAGAGCTTGCCATTCAAAGCTTGCCTAAGACTCTTAATATGTCCATAAAAAAATCACCCTAAATGCTCAGGGTGACTGACAGTTAAATATATTGCCGCATTTGATTATCTTTATAGGCCGCATCAATAATGCCACCTCCTAGACACTCTTGGTCTTGGTAGAAAACTACCGCTTGTCCAGGCGTAATGGCTCGTGCTGGTTCATCAAAAACCACTCGTGCTTTTTTCCCTTGGTCATAAATCGTCACTTCTGCTGGAACATCTTCTTGACGGTAACGAAATTTAATAGTGCATCTAAAAGTCCGATCACTCTTATCACCATCTGTAAAAGAAAGATCCGAAGCTTCTAAGTAATCAGCATATAAATGCGGATGGTGGAAGCCTTGGCCTACATAAAGTGTTTGAGTAGCCATGTCCTTGCCAATCACAAACCAAGGCTCATTGGAGCCATTCGATCCAGTAGATCCGCCTATACCTAAACCATGTCTTTGCCCAATTGTATAGTACATCAATCCCATATGGTCGCCTTTCACTTCACCATCTAAAGTTTTCATTTTACCCGGTTGGTTGGGTAAATAATTAGATAGAAATTGGTTAAAATCTCTCTCTCCAATAAAACATACCCCAGTAGAATCTTTCTTCTTAGCGGTTGCTAAGCCTGCTTGGGCAGCAATTTCACGCACTTGTGTTTTTTCCAAGTGTCCAAGTGGGAATAAAGCTTTTTGTAATTGCTGTTGAGATAATTGATTAAGGAAATAAGTCTGGTCTTTCCTTTGATCCGATGCACGCAACAAATGAACCTGTCCTTTGTCATCTCTTGCTGCTTGGGCATAATGACCCATGGCAATATAATCCGCCCCTAATTCGGTGGCATAATCTAAGAAGGCCTTGAATTTGACTTCTTTATTACACATAACATCCGGATTGGGTGTTCGTCCCTTGCGATATTCACTTAAAAAATATTCAAAAACGCGATCCCAATATTCTTTTTCAAAATTAACTGAATAATAGGGAATACCAATTTGTTCAGCGACTAAGGCAACATCTTCATAATCTTTGGTAGCCGTACAAACACCATTTTCATCCGTATCATCCCAGTTCTTCATGAACAGACCGACCACGTCATAGCCTTCTTCCTTTAGTAATAAGGCGGCTACCGAAGAATCGACACCTCCTGACATACCTATCACTACTCGCGTTTGTGCTTTATCTTTTGTTGGAGTCATTGGGTCTTCCTTTCTTATAATATTTATATAAAGATTAAAAACGAACTCACCTTGAATGGAAAGTCCGTTTAGATACATTCAAAACTATTTTCTATTTTACTTCAACTAGAACGTTTCGGTCAACAAATCCGTCGAAAATGAAATTTATTTTTTCAATTACCATCTCGTTGTTGGCCAGGCTGAACACATTAACCGCCTGCAAACCGTTAGAATTTACGGTTGAAATTTTTAACCCATTTAAATCAGCATTAACAGTTACCTTTAAAACTAAACCTGTACGATGTGTCGAATCTAATTCTCGTTTGTATAAGTAGTTACCTCCACGTGTTTCATTGAAGCCATTATCTCTTAAAGTATAAGGTCTACATTCTGGACTGACTTCAAAAGTTCGATTGAATCCTAATAATTTTGCTTCTGGTGTAAATGCCATTGTTCTACTCCTTACTATTTATTTATTTTTATAATTGCTTCAATTAATTGATCAATCTCATTTTTAGTCGTATAACGACCAAATGAAATTCGAACACTCTCTTGCCAACGCGCTGGGTTATCTGGGTAATAAGCAGTTAGAATGCGACTGGGTTTTACTGAACCGGCTGAACAAGCGGATCCTGCTGAAAGATAAATGTCTTGCATGTCCATTTGAATAATCAACTGGCTAGCTAATTTTCCTTTAAACCAAATACTGTGTATGCGGTTATTATGATGATTAAGATCACCATTTCTTTGATAGTTAATGCTCGCTTCATCTAATCGTTGAAAAAAATATGCTGTTAGTTCTTTAAAATTTCCTTGTAGTTCTTCATACCCCTGATACATCAACTCCAAGGCCTCCACCATACCTAAAATATAAGGAAGGTTTTCAGTTCCTGAACGCTTAGTATATTCTTGATCACCACCTAATAATAAAGGATCTAAGGTCATTTCTTTGTTCCAAGCCTGATAGACCAGAAAACCAATTCCTTTTGGTGCATAAAATTTATGACCTGACCCGTTGAAAGAGCTACAAGGGAAATTTTGTGGGTTAATCGGTTGATAACCAACAGCTTGAGTGGCATCAACATGGAACCAATAGCCCTTTTGCTTAGCATATTGACCTAGGTCTTGGATAGGAAGTTGAGAACCCACTTCATTATTTACTGCCATAGCTGTCCAACCGATGGTCGTTTCTTTACTGGCTTCAATAAATTGCTGTAGTGTGAATTGATGGTTAGAGTCCGGCTGAATTCGGCTCACTTCAAACCCTCTGTTTTCTAAATCAAGAAGAACCTTATCCACTGCTGAATGTTCAATTGCTGTGGTAACAATATGATTACCTAGACCTAAATCACGTGCTCGAACAGCTTGTGATCGCAGTGCCCAATTGATGGCCTCTGTTGCACCGGAAGTGAAGTACAAATCAGCGTTTTCATCTAATTTTAACAACTCTTTTAAGCGTCGACGCGCTAAGGTCAACTTATTTTTACTTGCCTTTCCTAGCTTATATGTAGCAGAAGGGTTTCCAAAAGATTCTGCTAAAGCATGAGAAATTCGTGCTTGAACACGGAGGTCGACTGGGGTTGTCGCTGCATAATCAAAATATATCATTGCCTCACCTTTTCATTCCTAATACAACTATTATAACGTATTTTAATGATTTTGAAAGTGTTTACTTATAGAAATAAAAGGCGTATATTAATCAAAAAGAGCCTTTTGTGGTAAACTATACACATTATAAGGAGGTTTCCTAATGCAACAACCTTTAGCTTATCGCATGCGGCCGCAGCACATTGATCAAATCTTGGGACAAACTCACCTTGTAGGATCTGGCAAAATTATCCGTCGAATGGTTGAGGCCAAACGTCTTTCTTCTATGATTCTATATGGTCCACCAGGTACCGGAAAAACTTCGATTGCTGCTGCTATTGCTGGTACTACGGAATATGCTTTTCGTCATTTAAATGCAGCAACTGATGCAAAAAAAGATTTAGAAGTTGTCGTCACTGAAGCCAAAATGTCAGGTACCTTGATATTACTATTAGATGAAATTCACCGTTTGAACAAGCTTAAGCAAGACTACTTGTTGCCTCATTTAGAAAACGGACGAATTATTTTAATAGGTGCGACTACTGAGAATCCTTACATTTCGATTAATCCTGCCATTCGCTCACGTACTCAAATTTTTGAAGTCAAACCTCTATCCAGTCAAGAGATTCAAGAGGGGTTACAAAGAGCGATTAAGGATGTTGATCATGGCTTGGGCAAGTATCCAGTTGAAATTACCAAAGACACCCTTGAACATTTTTCATCTGTAACAAATGGCGACATTCGTTCAGCCCTCAACGCATTAGAGTTGGCCGTTCTTTCTACAGCTGAAAACGATCAGGGTAAGATTGTAATCACGCCAGAAATTGCTGAAGAATGTTTACAGCGTAAACGATTAAGCCATGACAAAGATGGTGACAATCACTATGATGTCATCTCTGCTTTTCAAAAGTCAATCCGAGGATCAGATGTGGATGCGGCTATGTATTACTTAGCTATTCTTTTAGAAGCTGGCGAATTAGTCATCGCTTGCCGACGTTTGTTAGTTATTGCCTATGAAGATATTGGTTTTGGCAATCCGCAAGCTACTCAACGAACAGTAGCGGCTGTTGAAGCTGCTGAAAAGTTGGGCCTACCAGAAGCACGCATACCTTTGGCTTTCGCTGTGGCAGATTTAGCCTTAAGTCCTAAATCCAACACCTCCTACCGTGCCATTAATGCGGCCCTGGCGGATATTGAAGCTGGACACACAGGCCCAGTACCAGACAGCTTAAAAGATGGACATTATGCGGGAGCAAAAAAATTAGGTCGCTCCATCGGCTATCAAAACCCTCACGATTATCCCAATCATTTTATCCGTCAACAATATCTTCCCGATCCCCTTAAAAATAAGCAATACTTCAAAGCCGAACCAACAGGAAAATACGAAGCTGCTATTAACCAATACTATCAAGAAATAAAAAAACAGCAGAATTAGCTTTACATGAAGGTTTAGTTATGAGTTTCGATTTTTCTTTCTCAATACAATAAGCTACTAACGACTAATATTGTAAATGCTTTCATTTTTTCAAACAAAACTATTGCAATTCAATCTCATCGTGTTATACTAGGTACATAGGAAATATATCTGATGTGTTCGAGAGATAGTCAATGTGTTGACCGAACATTTTACATTAGGGATTCTTCAATCGAATACCTATGACAAGCCATCGCATGTGGAAGTCAGAAGCATTTCGTGAGAACCCCACCTGATTGCTAGCGGGTTCAACCTAGCTTTATTGAATCGGCACGATTCGGATATATTTTGAGAGCTGGCAATTGCCAGCTCTTTTTTAATGAATCTTTAGATAGAATTGAGGTTAATAATGCTACAAGCTTTGCTCTATGCCTTCCCATCGATATTAGTGATTTTGGCCCTCTATATTTTTTACTTCCGACATTCCTTACTAAAATTGCTCAAGCTACAAGACCTTAGGATTTTCAATTTAATCGCACTAACCTTTTTTTTATTAGCTATTTTAGGCTTTATCTTAATCTATTTACAATTAAAAATTTGGAGTCTTGTCTGGCTAGTCCTTGTTTTGATTTTGATTACCATGGTCTCTGTGCTCATCTACTTTACTCTTAGGTCGCATTAACTCATTCAAATTAAAAGCCCTTCAAAGCTAATAACTTTGAAGGGCTTCGTTTATTTACGTAAGATAACGACTTCTTCTGCTTGGTCTACTTCATTTAATTTGACTGCCACTTTTTCTTCGCTGGATGTCGGGATATTTTTACCGACGAAATCAGCGCGAATTGGGAGTTCACGGTGACCTCTATCCACCAGTATTGCCAATTGAATTTTGGCTGGACGATCTGACGATAGAATCGCATCCAGTCCTGCTCGAATGGTTCGACCTGTATATAAAACATCATCCACCATAATCACAACTTTATCACGCATTGAGTGAGAAAAGTGAGGGGGTTGAACAACAGGTGCTTCATTTTTAAACTTGTGGGTCAAATCATCACGGTAAAAAGAAATATCTAACTCTTCTAGCTCTACTTGAATAGCTTCAATTTGCGAAATTTTTTCAGCTAAACGATGGGCTAAATATATGCCTCTTGTTTTAATTCCTACTAATACTAATTCTTGGACGTTCGGATTCCGTTCGACAATTTCGTGGGCCATTCTCTTTAGAGTTCTATTGATCGCTTGCTCATCTATAATAATATTTTCAGCCATTCATGTGTCTCCTTCAGTTTGGTATCTCTAGACTTCTTTATTTTCTTCCCTTAATAATATACCAAAAGAACGTCATTCTCAAATGAGAATAACGTTCAAACCAACTTATCTTAATGATTATTTTTGATTTTTAAGACGCTCAACGTCACGAGCAATCGCAATTTCTTCGTTAGTAGGAATGTTGATAACTGTTACCGTAGAATCATCTGTAGAAACGATGGCTTCTTGGCGTGTGTTATTACGCTCTTCGTCAATCTTAACACCCATATAACCAAAGTTTCTCATAGTGATTTCACGTGTTTCTTTAGAGTTTTCACCGATACCGGCAGTAAAGACAATCACATCTACACCATTCATCACTGCTACATATTGTCCAATGTATTTAATAATACGATTGAAGAAAATATCTAGAGCTAGTTGTGCACGTTCGTTTCCTGCTTCTGCAGCTTCTTCCACATCACGCATATCGGATGAGACACCTGAAATACCGAGTAAACCAGATTTTTTATTGAAGATAGTTACCATCTCTTCAATGCTTTCAATACCTTCCTTTTGCATGATGAATGGAATTGCAGATGCATCGATATCACCGACACGTGTTCCCATTGTTAAGCCAGCTAGTGGAGTGAAGCCCATTGAAGTATCAACAGATTTCCCTTTCTCCACAGCAGTAATTGAAGCTCCGTTCCCTAAATGACAAGTGATAATTTTAAGATCTTCAATGGGCTTACCTACGATTTCAGCTGCACGGTGGGCCACAAATTGGTGACTTGTCCCATGAGCTCCATATTTACGAACGGAGTAATTTTCATAGTATTCGTACGGAATGCTGTATAAATAATTTTCAGCCGACATTGAAGTATGGAAAGAAGTATCAAAGACTGCTGCCATGGTAGCATGTGGTAATTTTTCTTGGAATACACGAATTACGACTGCTTCCGCAGGGTTATGTAAGGGGGCGAAATCTCCCAATTCTTCAATGTTTTTGATAACTTGCTCATCTACTAGAGTAGACTCCTTGAAGAGTTCTCCACCAGCTACTACACGGTGTCCGACACCGGTAATTTCTTCAAAGTTTGTGATAATTCCTAAGTCTAGAAGTTTAGTTAGTAATAAATCCACTGCACGAGCATGATCTGCAATATCTTCGACTATTTGAAACTTTTGATCTTCACCATTAGCGTCCGTATATTTAATTTCTAATTTTGAATCGCTTAATCCAATACGTTCAACTAATCCTTTAGAAACCACTGTTTCTTCAGGCATCTCTATGATTTGGAATTTCAAACTTGAAGAACCCGCATTAATCGCCATTGTTTTAGACATTTACAATTTCCCCATTTCTTTGTTAGTTCATATAGGTCTAGTATATCATGTTTATCCTTACACCGTAAATACTGATTCAAAATTTTGTGAAGTTTTTAATAAAGTTTGCTCTGTCCTTCGAAAGTTTAATAATTATTAACTTACTGATAATAATAAAGAATTAATGAATTAAAAAACTTTTTTGGCGCTTTCTATTGATCCCTATCATGCTCTGACTATTTTTAGGATAGCCAATACTTTATTGTGCTTGAGGGTCAAAGTGATGAGTTTTATTAAGATTAAAACTCATATAATCAAGGTCTCAACTTGCCCATCACAACAATTACTCATCAACACCCATTTTTCGACTTTGTTACCCGCTAAATAGCATAATTATACCTTAAATTTTCCGTCATTTTACATACAGGCTGGGTGGCTTTTTCACTGGCTGATGGTCCATATAAAAGTGTTCTGAACAATAGTTAGAATATATTTTTCTTCAGTTGTTCCCACCTTTAGAATTTGTCTCTTTTTCATTAACACCATTCAAAGACTCTTTATCATACCTTAACTCTCTTTATCCGATGGTATTTATATTTTCTTTAACTTTTTACAAAAGTTTTGCTAATTGTACCATCAGGATTTTCTATGATAACTAAATGACCTATTTCTCCCTTATCATTTTGGCTAGGTTGAATAGAATATTCAACTTTCTCAATGGTTTTGTCATGTAAAATATATTCAATCGAAACCAATTCTCCATCTCCATTTTTTAAAGTCATAGTTGTTCCTATGGTGTTTCCTTCTTTATCTTTAAATGCTGACTGTTCAATAGTAGGGACTTTTTCATTTTTTATAAAGGTTTCTTTTTTCAACCCCTCTGCATTCGTAATTATAATTAAATAACCTCGATCCCCGTTTTCGTCTTTATCATAAGTGATTTTAACATCTGGGGCTATTTCTTGTTTGCCAATCAAAATATGTTCGTTCAATAAAACTCGCTCTGCATCATCTTTAACTAAAACAGTGTATCCTATAATACTTCCTTGATTATCCTTAAAAGGGATTTTTTCGATGGTTGGAACTTTTTTGTTTTCCACAAAAACTTCTTCAAAGTCACCATCTGGTTTATAAATAATCACTTTATGACCCGTTCCCTCAGCAATAATTTTAAGCTCAGGTTCTTTGCCATCGGGATCATTTAAAATATGGTGAGTGGCGATCAACTTTTCTTGGCTATCTTTGATGACAAATGTTTTGCCAATAATTTGTTCTTGAAAATCCTTCAAATCTTTAGTTTCAACAACTGGTTGCTCATTTTCAAGATTACTTGACTTGTTTTCTAAAAATATCTTCTCTTCTTCCCCGGTCGGCTTTAAAATATTGACCGTGTATCCATACACACCCCCTCTTTCTGATTGATTCACATTAACTTTTACTGATTTCCCATTGCTATCATTCAAAATGTTCTGACTTAAAATGATATTTCCTTCATTATCTTCAATAATAATGGTCTTACCTATATCATTGCCCTCTCCATCTTTGATTGGCTTTTTATGAATAATCGGTGATTCTCCATAAAGTATGTTTTCCATAACTTCTATCCTCCTCAAGAAACTATAAAGCTATTAAGCTCAATCATTTTTATATAAATAATCATATATCTTTCTGTCTTTAAAAACAACTCGCCCATTTAAAAACTCTCTTCATCCATTTAAGAATGAAGAGAGTCCTATTTAAAGATCTTACACTAGCGTCTTAGCCTACAGTTTATTGATTCTCACTTAGGCGTTTTTTTAATTCTGCTACAGAAATTCCTAAGCCCATTGCCAGCAAAGTAAGACCCATTGCTACATATTCTCCTTCATCAGAACCAGTATTAGGCAGTAAAATCCCTGACTTATTGACAGTTACTTCTTCACCCTTAGGAGTAGTCTGGTCTAGATCTGGTGTTGGATCTGGATCTGGCGTTGGATCTGGATCTGGCGTTGGATCTGG
>NZ_JBNUPI010000005.1:0-94904 GCF_050409505.1 Facklamia sp. P12937 | reverse complement strand
CACCAACACCAGAAAAGCCGGCTGAACCAACACCAGAAAAACCAAGCACACCGACTTCAACTAGAAAGACTTACACGGTGCGACCAGGGGACTGGTTGGCGAAGATTGCCAATCAATATGGCATCACCGTTCATCAATTGAAGGCATGGAACAACTTAAAAAGTAATTTAATTCACCCAGGCAACGTTTTAGTTGTTTCTAAGAATGAAACTGTGAATGTGACACGTCCAGAAAAACCATCTGAAAATTTAACCAGTGTCAATAATTATATTGTAAAATCAGGTGATTCACTCTACAGTATTGCAACGCGCTTTGGCGTAACTATTCAACAATTAAAGAATTGGAACAAGTTAACTTCCAATTTCATTTATGTTGGGCAAAGGCTTAATTTAAGTGGAGGTAAGATTATTAATCAGACTGTCCCTGTTTTGAGTCATAGTGTATTTATTGATGCTGGACATGGCGGTTCAGAAACTGGTGCTGTGGTTAATGGATACTCTGAGAAGGATTTAAATTTAATTATTTCAAGGCAAGTAGCTGATAAATTGCGTCAGCAAGGATATACTGTTTTTGAAACGCGTAAAGATGACTCAACCGTTGAACTGACGCGTAGAGATGATTTGCCAAACAAATTAAAATCTGATATTTTTGTAAGTATTCATCATAATGCTATGCCGAAACATTTAAAAGGCTCTGCTGAAGGGATACTCACTTTGTATCATGATCCTTCAGTGGATGTACCTGGTTATTCAACCTTGCCGCATCATTCACCATCAAAAATTACAGAAGGGAAACGCCTAGCAAATGAGATTCAAAAATCTTTAGTAGCTGCAACTGGAGGGGCTAGTCAAGGAATACGCCCTCAAAACCTTCACGTGACGCGTACAACGGATATGCCCGCAGCTTTAGTAGAACTAGGCTTTATGGACAATCCGTCTGAGATAAAAAAATTAACGGATTCGGTTTATCAAGCAAAATTAGTTGAAGGATTGATCAACGGAATCAATAGCTATTTTAATAATTAAAAGCAAAATAATTGTAGCTTAATATGCTCCCTCTATCGTAGATATTTAAGAATTTAACATCTACTCTAGGGGGAGTTGTATGTGTTTAATAGTAAATTTTTGTCGAACAGCTTATCCTCTAAGGCACTACCAGCTATCTATAAGAAGCATTGATTATTGAACAAAACAGGAAATGTTAAAAAATTAGGCTCTATGTCAAATAGGGTTGATGCTATCCAAGGAGATTAAGCAATTAACGGTTGCTTAGTCTCCTTCTCTTTTCTTCCTGACACATATAATCTTGATATTAAAAGAATTCTATTTTTGAAATGGGAGTCGTTTTTATAGCCATAAGCATGGCGTTTAAGCACTTTAATCGTGTTATTAATCCCTTCAATAGGGCCATTAGTCAGTGTGTGATAATGAAAGGTATTCTTAATGTATTGTTTAAACTTAGTAACTATTCTTAAGACTCTCTTAAGCCTTGGTGCAAGCGATTGATTTGAAGGCTGATAAAGGGTAGTCATAAACATAAGAGGGTCTGATTGATCGAGAGAGAAACGAAGGTCTTGGACCACACGATAGACGCTTTTAAGGACTTCATTTTGATTTAACAGGTAATCCACAACATTCCCTGTATTCGCTAAAGAGTCAAAAAGAGGATATCTTTCATAGCGTGTGTATTCAAGCTTCGTTTCCTTCATTAAAAACAGTTTCCAGTACCTCTTAAGCTTATTATAGAGCCTTCTGCCTTTATATCTTACTTGGTTCATTCCTTGAATCCGACAACGGTTCAATTCACGGTTAAGAGCTTGAACGATATGGAATCGGTCAATAATAATGGAAGCATTAGGAAATAATTGACGGATCAATTCAATATAGGGGACGTACCTATCAATACAAATGGTTTTTACTTTTTTTCGTTCGTGTCGACTATACCGGTAAAAGTGCTCTTTCAACGCATATAAACGACGATCCTCTACGATATCAACGACTTGGTGAGTCAGAGCATCACAATAGATAAAGCTCATAGACCCTCTAACGGAACGGGTCGATTTGAATTCATCAAAACAAAGATGTGCTGGAAGAGTGGTAGGTTGTTTACGTATTGTAGCAGCGAAAGCATCGACCACACGTCGTACGGTATGAATAGAGACAGGTGTTTGAGAATCGATTTTCTTTTCAGCAGTAGTGTCCGTTGCCAAGCTGGCGTTTTTTTTGCTTAGTGGCACGCGAAATAAAGCAGTTCTTCTCAACCAAATTGGTTTCTGCAGTGAAGGAGTGGCCACAATTTCGACAAAGGTAAGGTTGTTTTTTAAAAAGTAAGTAGCAAGCTTGCCCTGCACTTTCTAAGTAAGTGATTCTAGAGGAGTGTATGCCGTTTTTAACGACAACTCCTTCCTTTTGGCAACAAAGACAGCTATCAACAGGATAGGTCAGTGTACACTTTATGTGAAGCTTATTTTTGACCGTTTCCCCACAATTATCAGAGAATTTTACGTTAGGGTCTTTTATAGTGAGTAATGTTCGTATATCATGAGTCCTGGCACAGAGTCCCTTCTATTTTAGTTACCACTTTTAATAGATCGGACTTTTGTGTTTTTATGTACCAAAAAATAGGATGGAAGGAAGAATTTTTCTTCCATCAACCCTATTTATTATAGAACCAAAAATTAAGCGGGTGAGCTTAAAGATGGAGCAAGGATTCTCATATAAAAAGCCATGTATGAATCGTTCATACATGGCTTTTTATATGGCGCACCCTTCTATGGAAAAAGGCACTGAAACTGTTAAGGACTTGATGGACTTGAAATCTATGCGTGAATAAATTCAATCCAATATCTTCATTATTCCTTCAAACTTGTTAGTCTAGGGAATAAGGTCAGCTATGAGTTTGCGAACGATAAAGAATGTTTATTTATGACTAATTCCAGGACTTGTCATTTTTTCTGGAGATAAAATACTTTCTAATTCTTCTTCATCTAGTATCTCTTCAGATAAGATGATATCTCTAACACGTTCATTGTTATTGAGTGCCCGTTTGGCAATTTCGGCAGCCTTCTGATAGCCAATATGAGGTACTAGGGCAGTAATCGTTCCGACACTTTGATCAACAAGTTCTTGACAACGTTCAGGATTAGCAGTGATGTCGGCAATACAATTATCAATAAAGGTCGCAATGCCATTTTGAAGAATTTTAATTGACTCAAAGAGTGAATAGAAAATGACAGGTTCAAAGGCATTCAATTCCAATTGTCCAGCCTCGACTGACATGGCGATTGTAGTGTCATTACCAACAACTCGATAAGCAATTTGACTCACTACTTCAGGAATAACAGGGTTTACCTTACCTGGCATAATAGAAGAGCCGTTTTGCTTTTTAGGTAGGTTAATTTCGTTAAAACCTGTTTTTGGTCCTGAAGACATCAAACGTAAGTCGTTAGCAATTTTTGAAAGACTAAGAGCGAATGTTCTTAGAACACCTGAAACAGCTGAAAACGAATCAATGTGCTGTGTGCCATCTACTAAGTCTTCGCTTTGTTGTAATGAAAGGTCGGTAATTTCAGCTAGAGTAGGAACAATTTGTTCGACATATTCCACATCCGCATTCAAACCAGTCCCAATAGCAGTTGCTCCCATGTTTACTACTAACATCTCTTCAATTACTTGAGTAAGTCTTTGATGAGAGCGACGCACTGCGCTGGCATAGGCTTTAAATTCTTGTCCTAAACGAATTGGGATGGCATCTTGCATTTGAGTACGGCCCATTTTGATGACATCGTTAAATTCTGAGGACTTTTTAGTAAGTGTTTTTTCTAAACGCTCTATTTCTTTAAGAAGGCCTTGAGATAGTTGATAAATCGTCAATTTACCTGCAGTTGGGATAACATCATTGGTAGATTGGCCATAATTCACATGGTCATTAGGGTGAACAGGATTATATTTACCTTTTTCTTTGCCTAGGATTTCATTGGCGCGATTCGCAACAACTTCGTTAATATTCATATTCATAGAAGTCCCTGCGCCACCTTGGATAGGGTCTACAATAAATTCTTGGTCTAATTCGCCTGTAAGAACTTCCTCACAAGCTTTAATGATTGCTTGCATAATTTCTTCACTGATAAGTCCCAGCTTACCATTTGTCATGGCGGAAGCTTTCTTAATATAAGCCAGGCTTTGGATAAAAATAGGATCTAGTAATTGTCCAGTAATAGGGAAATTTTCTTTTGCTCGGATAGACTGAACACCATAATAGGCAGTTTCCGGCACTTGATGAGAACCAATCGAATCATATTCTTCTCTAAATTCCTTGTTTTCAGGGTTTTTCATGGAATGCCTCCTAAAGTATTAGTATTTCTTGTTCATTATATAATGAAAGGGCTTTAACTTCAACATGGATTGAGTTATACTGGATATAACATAAATTTTATAAAGGGGTGCGGTAATGTTTCATGGAAAAGAATATGTTATGACCGTTTTTGAAGAGCAATCCTTTTCAAAAGCATCAGAACGTCTATTTGTCTCTCAACCCTCACTAAGTGCAAATGTTAAGCGGATTGAGAAACGTTTGGGTCATGATATCTTTGATCGATCCACTATACCGATCAAATTAACCGAATTTGGGGTGGAGTATATTCGTAATGCCAAGGAAATCCAACGAATAGAAGAAGATTTTCAGCAATATATTTCGAAGGTCGATAATTTACAGTATGGACGCATTGCTATTGGGGGAACAAGCCTCTTTGCTTCAATGATTTTACCCAAGTTAATGGCTAAGTTTAATGAGATTTATCCTGAAATTCAAATTGATTTATTTGAAGAAACATCAAGTAAACTAATCGCTTTATTGCACGAAGGAGAAATTGATTTACTACTTGATAACACTTTTTTAGATAATCGTTACTATGATCATTATCAGTTTGTAACGGAATCTTTACTCTTAGCGGTTCCCGAAAAGTTTGAAGTGAATGACTTATTACAGGATTATCAGCTAAGTCTAGAAGTAATTAAAGCGCATGCTTCAGATTCTCTCAGTCTCCCGCTAAAATATTTGAAGGAATTTAAGGATGCACCCTTTGCTTTTTTGAAAGTAACCAATGATACTGGAGCTAGAGCAAGAACAATTTGTCAAGAAGCTCACTTTATTCCTAATATCGCTTTTGAAGTAGAGCAGCAATTAACGGCGTATAATATTTCTTCATCAGGTATCGCCGTTTCCTTCATTGGAGAAGCCTTGATCCAACATATTAGTCATACTGACCAAGTTAAATACTATCGTTTAGAGAGTGAAAATGCTAAACGACCGGTTAATTTCTATTGGAAGAGAGACCGCTATCAATCAAAAGCCGTCACTGCTTTTTTAGATATTTTGAGGGAAAAGTAAAATATTTTTTGTAAAGGGTTTCATTTTAGAACTTAGAGTGTATAATTGGTGATATAAGCTAAATGTTATATATTTTAAAAGGAGGAAGGCTTGTGAAAGTTAGAATTGAGCATGATTCGCTTGGAGAAATTCAGGTTCCAGCAGATAGGTATTGGGGGGCAGTGACGCAGCGATCTTATCAAAATTTTGAGATTGGTAGTGAAAAAATGCCTCGGGATGTTATTTGCGCCATTGCTTTAGTTAAAAAAGCGGCCGCAACTGCCAACCAGGCTTTAGGCGTACTCGATCAAGAACGCTCAGAACTGATTCAGCAGGTTTGTAACGAAATTTTAGCAGGCGATTTAGATGAACATTTCCCATTAATTGTTTGGCAAACAGGCTCAGGCACTCAATCTAATATGAATGTCAATGAAGTAGTTGCCAATCGTGGAAACGAGCTTGTAGGTAAACAATTACTTCATCCAAATGATCATGTCAATAAGTCTCAGTCTTCGAATGATGTTTTTCCAACAGCCATGCATTTGGCCGCATTAGTAAAAATCCATTCGCAATTGTTTCCAGTACTAGATCATATCATGGATACTTTAAGCATGATGGAAGAAAAGTACCGCCATGTTGTTAAAAATGGAAGAACCCACTTACAGGATGCTACACCCGTTACCTTTGGACAAGAAGTCAGCGGGTGGTTGTCATCGATTAAACAATCCAAAAGGATGATTGACTTAAGTTTACAACCTCTTTATGAAGTGGCATTAGGGGGAACAGCAGTCGGAACAGGCCTCAACACACCAGAAGGTTATGCTGAAAAAGTAGCACAAGTCTTAGCTGAAATAACGGATTTACCAATAGTTACTTCATCAAATAAATTTCATTCTCTAGCGAGCAAAGACGAATTAGTCTTTACACATGGGGCACTAGCAGCCTTGGCAAGCGATATGATGAAAATCGCTAATGACGTCCGTTGGCTAGCTTCCGGACCACGCAGTGGTATTGGGGAGATTACTTTACCAACCAATGAACCGGGCTCTTCTATCATGCCTGGAAAAGTGAATCCCACTCAATGTGAAGCATTAACAATGGTGGCAGCTCAAGTGATGGCTAATGATAGTTTAATGAGCTTGGCTAATTCACAAGGGAACTTTGAATTGAATGTCTATATGCCAGTGATGATTTATAACTTTATTCAATCCGTTCAATTGTTATCTGATGCGATTGCTTCATTTGATCATAAGTGTTTAGTAGGAATTGAAGTGAATGAAGGTCGTATGAAAGAACTAGTTGATCAATCGCTTATGCTTGTGACTAAGTTAAATACACATATCGGTTATGAGAAAGCGGCTGAGATTGCTAAAAAAGCTTTCAAAGAAGACACTACACTTAAAGAAGCCTGCTTAGCTCTAGGCTATCTAGAAGCAGAAGAGTTTGATCGTTTAGTTGATCCGTCTACAATGGTCTAATTAGAAAGGAAGTTAAAATGGATATTTTTGAAAAATCTTTAAAATTACATTATGATGTAGCTGGTAAAATTGAAGTAAATAGTCGTGTGAATATCGACACAGCTGAAGATTTATCTTTAGCTTACTCTCCAGGAGTAGCTGAACCTTGTCGTGTGATAGCTAAAGATTATGAAGAATCTTTTAAATTAACGCGTCGTAACAATCTAGTAGCAGTTGTAACAAATGGGACAGCGGTTTTAGGTTTGGGAGATATTGGTCCAGCAGCTGGTATGCCAGTCATGGAAGGCAAATGTGCCCTATTCAAACGCTTTGCCGATGTGGACGCTTTCCCAATATGTGTGGATAGCAAAAACGTTGATGAAATCGTTGATACAATCGCTATGATTTCTAAAAGTTTTGGCGGGATTAATCTTGAAGATATCTCAGCACCCACTTGTTTTGAGATTGAAGCTAAGCTAAAAGAACGCACTGACATTCCTGTTTTCCACGACGATCAACACGGTACAGCTATTGTAACAGCAGCAGCTTTGATTAATGCTATTAAACTAACCAAAAAACCTATGGGTAAATTGAAAATGGTTATTAACGGTGCAGGAGCGGCAGGAATTGCCATTGCCAAATTATTAATTCAAATGAATTTTGGCGAAATCATTATGGTAGATCGTAAAGGGATTATTTGTGATGGGAATCCAGATTTAGATCCAGCAAAAGCAGCTATTGCAAAATTGACAAATTCTAGTAAAATGCAAGGTGAACTAGCGGATGCATTGAAAGGAGCAGATGTCTTAATTGGCGTTTCTGCCCCAGATGTTGTGAGTAAAGAAATGGTAAAATCTATGAATGAACCATTAATTTTTGCTATGGCAAATCCGGTTCCTGAAATTATGCCTGAAGATGCAATCGCAGCAGGTGCTAAAGTAGTTGGAACGGGCAGATCAGATTACCCAAATCAAATTAATAATGTTTTAGCTTTTCCAGGAATATTTAAAGGAGCTTTATCAGTGCGTGCAAAAGAAATTACTGATAAAATGAAGGAAAGAGCAGCTATCGCAATTGCAGAAATGGTAGCTGAAGAAGACTTACGCCCGGACAATATCATTGTCTCACCCCTAGCGGATGGAGTGGCAGATGCTGTAGCTAAGGCTGTAGCAGATTGTGCAGTTGAAGAAGGTGTCGCTAGAATTTAGGGGTTCGTTTAATAAATCAAAGGAGTCGGTTAGCACCCTGCTGATTGACTCTTTTACTTATAGGAGTGTTTAAGATTGAAGCAAAAGATTAATAACAGGGATTTTCTAACGCATGGCCCTATGTGGAAAGTTATCTTAACAATTTCGGCCCCCTTAATGATTAATAATTTGGTACGTACCTTTTATACTGTGGCAGACGGTTTATTTTTGGCTCAACTTTCCGCTGAGGATTTTGCAGCCTCTGCTTTTTCGTGGCCTTTAAACTTTTTTTTTATTTCACTAGGCATGGGAATAGGAGTAGCAGCCACAGCTCTTTTATCAAACTTTTTAGGGTCCAAACAGTATGAACGAGTTCAAGTATATGTAGATAATACCTTGCTGTTGACATTAAGTCTGGGTATTGTTCTTGCTTTCTTAGGTTATCTAGCAACTCCTTGGATGCTGTCAGTTATGGGCGGAAGCGGAAGTTTTTTAGACAAATCAATTATTTATTTTAAAATAAGTTTTATTGGTCTTGCCTTTGATTTTGCTTACTTCACCTACCAGGCCATCTTAAATGCTCAAGGGAACACCAAAATTATGACGGCTATTTCTGCTATTTCGATGACAATCAATATTATATTAGATCCTATATTTATTTATGACAAAGTCCCAATACTTAATGTTCCAGGTTTAGGTTGGGGAATAGCAGGTGCTGCTTGGGCTACTGTTGTATCTAAGATTGTATTAATTGTGCTAGCTATTTATGTAGTTAGCCAACAATCTAGAATTCAACCTCAATTGAAGGGGATTCGCTTTGATTGGCCAACCAGTCAACATATTATGAAATTGGCTTTACCATCTTTCTTAGGTTATGGGGGGTCTTCATTAGGATTTACGGTTATGAACGCTTTGATTACCTCATACGGAACAAATACACTGGCAGCTTTTTCTATGGTTAATCGTATTTCAGATATTGTGATGCAACCGCAAATGGGAGTAGGGATGGCACTTACTTCAATCGTTGGTCAAAATATGGGAGCCAAACTCTATACTCGCGCCAATCAAATTTTTAAACGAGCTATTATTTTCATTTTGTTTATGTCGGTAATCTCTTCTGCTTTGATGATTCTTTTCCAACAACCGATTTTAAGTATCTTCATTAAAGAATCAGCAGATAGCGACCTCTGGATGCAAGCCAAAGAGTACCTAGCTTATACAGCTTTCATTATTTTCTTTATGGGTTTATTTGCTGCCCTCAATGGTTTTTTCCAAGGCTGTGGTCAAACCAAATATTCTATGTTAATGACCTTGGGACGTTTATGGTTTATCCGTGTACCAATTGTCATGTACCTGCGTTACTTTACAGACTTAGGATCGACAGGTATTTGGATTTCTATGCTGGTTTCTAATATGTTGATTGTAGTATGGGGCTTCTATATCTATCGTAAAAAAGATTGGAAGACCTTGGTACAAAGGCAGATAGGTTAGTCTAAAAACTTAAGCAAAAATTAAAAGTGTAGGTGAAATTTTCACCTACACTTTTAATTTTTAATTATATCAGGCCATGCATCTGAATAAGTTGAACAATTTTTTGATAAGAGGCTATATCTGCTGCAGTTGCATAATTCTTACCCAAATCAAACTTTAAACAAGTTTCTTTACAGTTAGCAAAGATATCAGACATAATTGCTTGTAGTTTGTGATCGACATCTTCAAAAGACCACTGGAGACGCATTGCGTTTTGTGACATTTCTAAACCAGAAACAACCACTCCTCCCGCATTAGCTGCTTTAGCTGGAGCCCAAATAAAATCTTTACTCTGGTTGAACACCTCAATAGCTTCCGACATGCATGGCATATTGGCACCTTCAGCTAAAAAACGCACACCATTAGCGATTAAGTTTCTGGCTTGATGAGCATTTATTTCATTTTGTGTGGCACAAGGTAGGGCAATATCTGCTGCAATTTGACGCGACCAGATTGAGTCTTGTGAATAAGAAGCATGAGGGAACTCTTGAGTGTAAATAGATAGGTCTTTCTTATGGTGCGCAAGAATATCTTCTAAGTGATTAATATTGATGCCTCTTGGATCATAAAGTGATCCTTGACTGTTGGATACAGCTAATACCATTCCACCTAATTGCATAACCTTTTTGATAGCATTTAAACCAACATTTCCAAGCCCTGAGATCATAAAGCGTTTTTGTGATATTTGTTCCTTCTCTTCATTTAACATGGCTTGAAGGAAATAGATGAGACCGTACCCAGTGGCTTCTTCTCGACCAAGTGATCCATTAGCCAAGATAGGTTTTCCAGTCAAGCTTCCTAGCTCAACCCCCTTAAGGCGTTTATATTGGCCATACATATAACCAATTTCACGCTTTCCAACGCCGATATCACCGGCAGGAACATCTATTTTTTCATTAATATGTTTAGCTAGTTCAGTCATATAGGATTGACAAAAGCGCATAATCTCTTGATCAGATTTACCACGTGTTGAAAAATCACTTCCTCCTTTACCACCTCCCATAGGTAGACCAGTCAGGGCATTTTTCAAAGTCTGTTCGAAAGCCAAAAATTTCATTACACTCTCATTAACTTGTGTATCAAAACGTAAGCCTCCTTTGTAGGGGCCAAGTAAAGAAGAATGCTGGATACGATACCCCCAGTTTACATGGACTTGACCTTGGTCATCTTGCCAAGGGACTCGGAATTTAATGATTCTTTCCGGTGTAACCATACGCTCAAGTATCGCTTCTTTTTCTAGACTTTCATCTTGTTCAACCAGGGGCTCGATGGCGGATAAAAACGCTTTAACTGCCTGCAGATACTCGACTTGTTCACTGAATTTTGCTTGAAGATCATCATAAACATATTTCACATAGGGGTTTTTAAACATAATTGAGCTCCTAACTTATATTTTGAAATAAGTATAACATATAGAACAAAAGTTTAAGAGCAACCATCATGTTTGAGATCAATATAAGGTAAGTAAATTTATTTAGCATCTATGCTAAAATATAAAAGTAATTGAAAAGAGAAAAAAGGGATGAGAATAATAAATAAGAAAAATTATTCATATATTTTAGAGGGTCTAATTTTATCAGCGCTGGGCATAGCTCTCTTGCTGTTTAAGCTAAAAATTGCAAATATACTTTTAAATGGTCTAGCTATAATCATCTTAATAATTGGAGGGGTAGATTTTCTGGCGTATCTATTGGGTCATATATTTAATAACTCATCAAAAGTGAGGTTTTCACCACCAATAATAAGTCTAGGGCAGATTATTTTTGCATGCGGACTCTTGACTAATTCGCCCAATTTTTATTTATGGATGGTGCGTTGCGTAGGAATTTATCAGTTATTATTGGCTCTCTTAAATTTCTTTTCTTATTACCTAATGTTTAAAGATAAGGCCTTTGAGCGTTATCAACGTTTAGCTTTTGCAATTGCGAATTTTATATTTGCTATTGATAGTATTTTAATAATGAATCAGGGTTATCCTGCTTTGCTTCGTTTGGGTATCTACCTTATTTTTCTTGGAATCAGCTATCTATATGATGGGGGCTTTAACCTACTTGATCTTGAAAAGCAGCATATTTGGCGAAGAAGTCTACGCCTACCCTTGCCAGTGCTCTTTTCAGCTTTGTTTCCTCAGAAGTTAATTAGAAAAGTAGATGAAATACTGATAGACACGACCCAAGATATTGAATCCGATTATAGAGCGTCACTTTTGGCTAATGAAAATGACTTGCCAAAGCAAGAAGACAATTTAATTACTATCCAAATACCTGTTGGAAAATCAACATTTGATAGGGTGGGTCATATGAACATTGCATATAAAGATACTGTTTATTTTTATGGCAATCAAGATGATGACACTAGAAATTTGTTGGATACAAGTGGAGAAGGTGTCTTGGCCTTAATTGATCGTTCAGAATATCTATCCTTTTCATTAAAAAATCGTCTGACGATTGTAGAATATGATATCGCGCTTTCTAAACAACAAGCCCAGCAGTTAGAGGAAAAGTTGAATGGCATTAAAGAAAAAACAATTAATTGGCATCCTCAATCCAAGACAGTCCTAAATTCTTTTGTAGGAAAATTGATGCGTCAAACTAAATATACAAAATTTTATAAATTCAAAGAAGGGCAATTTCAAACATATTTTGTTTTTTGGACAAATTGTGTTTTATTTTCTGATGATATTATTAAGGAAATAGGGTTGGCTCTTTCCCCTTTGGTTGGAATCCAAACGCCAGGGACTTATTATGATTTCTTGGAAAGAGAATACCAGAAAGAAAAATCAATTATTTTAGAGCGAAGAGTTTACAATCGAGCTTTAGGAAATTATTTATCAAAGCTAGAATTATCAGCGGCTAAAAAGGGAAATTAAAATTGTAAAGGGATTTTCACTTTTCAAAGAGAATAGTATGGATACTTTACCCAGACATGAAACTTTCCTATAATAAGGCTATTGAATTGTAAAAGAGGGTAGAGAATGAAACGTAGTGATTTAAAAAATGCAAAACGAATTATTATTAAGTTAGGAACAAACACAATATTGTCCGATGAAGGGATTAATTTCACTAAATTAGATCGCTTAGCTTATGTCTGTGCTAGTTTGATCCAAGAAGGTAAAGAAGTTGTCATTGTTTCCTCGGGAGCTATTGGTGTAGGGAGTATGGACTTAAATGAAGCCAACTATCCAACTACCATTGCAGACCAACAAGCAGCTTCAGCTGTCGGTCAGACGTTATTAATGGGACACTATTCTCGCTTCTTTAAATATTATGGCGTGAATGTCGGCCAAATTCTTTTAACACGAGATGTAGTTGATTATCCTCAATCGCTACAAAATGTTCAAGTAGCCATGGATACCTTATTAAGACGAAAAATTGTCCCCGTTATTAATGAAAACGATGCGGTAGCAGTTGAGGAGTTAAATCATCAAACCAAGTTTGGTGATAATGACACCTTATCTGCTATTGTAGCTAAAATTACAGATGCTGACCTTTTAATTATTCTTTCAGATGTTGATGGTTTATATGACTCAAACCCACAACAAAACCCTCATGCTCAGTTAATTGATCAAGTGACTGAAATCACACAAGAAATTCAGCAAATGGCAATGGGAAAAGGCTCAGAATTTTCAACTGGAGGTATGGCTACTAAATTGAATGCAGCCGAGGTCATCTTTACTACCGATTCATCCTTAGTCATTACCTCAGGAGCCGATCCTTCGATAATTTTTGATATTCTAAAAGGTAAAAGTATTGGAACTTTTTTCCATCGGAAAGGGGATAAATAAAATGGCAACATCGATCGAATTATTAACCATTGGAAAAAGAGCAAAAGAAAGCTTTGAAAAATTACGTAAGTTAAGCAGTCAAGCGAGAAACCAAGCTTTATTAGCTATGGCTCAATCTTTAGAGGAAAAGCAAGAAAGTATTTTAGAGCAAAATATTCAAGATGTGGAGAACGCGCGTGCGGATGGCATGGTAGCTGCCATGATCGAGCGATTAACCCTAGATGAAAAGCGTTTTGCATCAATGGTAGCAGGTATTCGAAAAATAGCTCAGTTAGCAGATCCATTAGCTAACACACGCAAGCAATGGGTGAATGAATTGGGCTTGCGCATTAGTCAAAGACCTGTCCCACTAGGTGTAATTGGCATTATTTATGAATCACGTCCCGATGTGACAGCGAATGCTTCTGGTTTATGTCTAAAAGCAGGAAATGCTGTTATTTTACGAGGAGGTAAAGAAGCCATCGCCACCAACCGAGCAATCGTTGAAGCCATTCAAGCAGGCCTTGAAATGGCTGGCTTATCTAGGTACTGTGTTCAGTTAATGACAGACCCTGATCGACAGTTAGTTACTCAACTCATGCAAATGAATCATTATGTTGACTGCTTAATACCAAGAGGAGGAGCAGGTTTAATTCAAAATGTGGTGAAAAATGCCACTGTTCCTGTTATAGAAACGGGAGTAGGCAATGTCCATATTTATATACATGAAAAAGCAGACTTTAAAATGGCTCAGACGATTGTTGTCAATGCTAAAACACAACGTCCTTCTGTATGTAATGCTGTTGAGACAATCATTGTTGATGAGGCTTTCGCTAAGGCTTACTTACCACAAATAGGAAATGCCTTGTTTGATGCCAATGTTCAAATCTTAGGAGATGAGCAAACACGTGACTTATTGCCATATTCCGTACAGGTTAGTGAGGAAGATTATGAGACAGAGTTCTTAGATTTAGTAGTGGCAATAAAAATTGTAAAAAATTATGACCAAGCGATTGACCATATCAGCCGTTTTTCAACTGGACACTCCGAAGCTATTATTACGCAAGACTATTCAGTGGCGCAAGATTTTATGAATGATGTCGATTCGGCAGCTGTTTATGTAAATGCTTCGACGCGTTTTACGGATGGTGAAGTCTTCGGATTCGGAGGAGAAATTGGTATCTCAACTCAAAAACTTCATGCCAGAGGGCCTATGGGATTAGAGGCTCTGACTACTTACAAATACCTCATTGAAGGTTCTGGTCAAATTAGAGAATAAAACAAGGGGCTGGGACAAAAGCCTTGAATAATTAAAGAAAGTCCGGTCAACGATATAATCGTTAATCGGACTTTTTCTTTAACAATATAAACAAAGAAAGCGTTTCCTGCTGTAATCGTAGTAATCACAAAGCCATTCAGGAGGGGCTTTCTATTTAGCAACAGTATACTATGAATCAAACTTGCTTGCTACTGGAAATGGATTGTTTATTCCCTGAAAATCATAATGTTTAGGCGGATTCATGAGGTAGTCAAACAGATTCAATCTGAGATTCAGCAGCTCTTAAGTGAAGAAATTGAAACGCTTAACTGAGCGATTGAATCGCAAACTGTTGCCGGAGCGGATGAACGCAAAAAGAACGCCGTCGTCTCAAAAGTATCACCGAAAAATTGCCAGGATTTTATTCCTCGTGAAGAAAAACACACCACTCATCAAGCGATATTTAACGGTCGTAATAGCTTTTCTAAGACCGATGTCGAGCGGATATTTATGGCCAATAATCTACGTAAATACCCAAAGCAGCGAGCCTAGATTGGAAAGTTACTTTCCAATCTAGGCTCGCTGTAAATATTGAGGTGGCTGAGAGGTCCTTTTGTCCCAGCTTTTTTGATAGGCTTATTGATTATATTTGTCAGCGAACCCACTTAAACGCATAATAAATTTAACAATTTCTACCACCACCACAATTGAGAGGGCGGCTGCGACAACAATTCCCCATTGTCCAGCTGTTAAAGCATGAACATCAAAGAATTGACTGATACCAGGAATTAATACAACACCTAAAAGCATTGCTCCGGATACTAAGAAGGCTAAGTTTAGCCACTTGTTGTCAAAAGGATTACGGCTGAATAGGGAAGCGAAAACGGATTTGACGTTATATGAATGGAATAGTTGGATTAAACCAAGTGTAATGAAGGCCATAGTCTCAGCAAGAACGTGTCGTTCCTCTCCTATTAAGGATGTTTGCATTGGGCCTTCAGCAGCATACCAATATACGAATAGCGTAATTAAAGCTTCTAGAATCCCTTGATAAAGGATAGAGGGTGCCACCCCAAAGGATAAGAAAGAATCTTTTTTAGTACGTGGACGGTGTGACATTACATCAGACTCTGCTTTCTCCATACCTAATGCGATAGCAGGGAAGACATCCGTTACTAAGTTAATCCACAGGATATGAATTGGTTCTAAAATCACCCAACCGAATAAAGTGGCTGTAAATAAAGTGATCACCTCTCCAAGGTTAGCAGAAAGTAAGAACTGAACAGCTTTTTGGATATTAGCAAATACTTTTCGTCCTTCTTCGACTGCTACAACTATGGTTTGGAAATTATCATCAGCTAAGACCATGTCTGAAGCACCCTTAGAGACTTCTGTACCAGTGATACCCATACCGACACCAATATCTGCTTGTTTAAGAGATGGCGCATCATTAACTCCATCACCGGTCATTGAGACAACGGCATCATTGGCTTGCCAAGCACGGATAATACGCACTTTATGCTCTGGTGAAACCCTAGCATAAACTGAGTAATTTCCAACTTCTTTAGCTAACTGATCGTCTGTAATTTCATCTAATTGGGCTCCGGTCATTACGTGACGTTCATTTTCGCTGTCATTTGGGTCTAAGATAGTTAAACGTTCAGCAATGGCCTGAGCAGTCATTGCGTGGTCTCCTGTGATCATGACAGTACGAATACCAGCCATACGCGCTTTTTCAATAGAAGCTTTGGCTTCTGTTCTTTCTGGGTCAATCATACCGACTAAACCAGTGAAAACTAGGTCCTTTTCTAAGGTTTCCGTTGTAACTTCAGCGGGAATCTCATCAATTATTTTATAGGCACCTGCTAAAACTCTTAATGCTTGCCGACCTAATTTAGCATTGACTTCTATAATTTCTTCTCGATCAGCCTCAGTCATTGCAGTAACTTCTTGGGCTTTTTGAATAGAGCTTGAGCGCTTAATTAATTGATCAGGAGCTCCTTTAACAAAGACTAGATAACGGCCATCATCGGTCTCATGAATGGTTGACATTAATTTACGGCCTGAATCAAAAGGAATTTCCTCTACTCGAGGGAATTGTCTTAATTGTCCTTTGAGATCCATCCCATGGTCTAAGGCGTATTGAATGAGGGCTGTTTCAGTAGGGTCACCGTTGACATTTCCTTGAGCATCGACTTTAGAGTCATTAGGGAAAGCGAAAGAGCAAATAAATTTACCATTATTATCAAGTGGATCTTGAGCATAATGCAATTGACCATCATAATAAACCTTTTCAACAGTCATTTGATTCAGTGTTAAAGTACCGGTTTTGTCTGAACAAATAACCATAGTTGATCCTAAAGTTTCAACAGCAGGAAGAGTTCTTACCAAGGCATTTCTGGCAGCCATGGTTCGCGTGCCTAAAGATAGAATAATGGTTGAAATAGCAGGTAAGCCTTCTGGAATAGCGGCAACTGCCAATGAAATAGAAACTAATAACATTTGAATTGGCGAGAATCCTTTGAGAAAGACACCAACAATAAAAGTTATGATAGCGATTGCGATAATTAAATAGGTAAGTGTTTTACCCAATTTTTCTTGGTCTTTTTGAAGTGGAGTGAGCTGCTTTTCCGTCGAAGACAACATGGCTGCAATATGTCCAACTTCTGTATCCATCCCTGTGTGAGTGACGATTCCTAAAGCGCGCCCATAGGTAATATTGGTTGAAGAGAAAGCCATATTGGATCGATCACCAATCCCAGCTTCTTTTTCAATAACCGCTTCGGCATGTTTTTCAACTGGAACAGATTCGCCAGTTAGTGCCGCTTCTTCGACTTTTAAGGAATTGGTTTCAACTAAGCGTATGTCCGCAGGAACGATGTCACCAGCTTCTAAACTAACTACATCACCAGGAACAAGTTCAGTTGATTTGATTTTCATATATTCTCCATCGCGTAATACGTTGGCTTCAGGTGAAGACATATCACGCAAGGCGTTAATGGCATCTTCGGCCTTAGCCTCTTGGAAAACTCCAAGCACTGCATTTAATAGGACAACAATCAGAATAATAATTGAATCAGTTGGTCCTTCTCCCTCCATATATCCAACAAATGCAGATATGACAGAAGCAACTAACAGAACAATGATCATAAAATCTTTAAATTGGTCTACAAATTTTTGTAGAAGAGACCTTGTTTCTTCTTCTTTCAAGGTGTTTTCACCGTATTGCTCCAAACGCTTTTTTACTTCTGTTTGACTTAATCCGCTCTTAATATCGGTATCTAATTCGCTTATAATCTCTTGATTTGATTTAGTATAAGCAACAAAATCTTTGCTAGACATCCACTTTCCCCCTTTAATTTAACGTGTTTATAAGATTGACTTCGAATAGAAAAAAGACTCATGCCACTTGGGCAACACAAAGCTGCGCTCAATGGCATAAGTCTCACTATTTCAGACTGTACCAGTAGTAAAACTACTTAACGTTGTTGATACAGCCAAGATATCATCTATCTTAAGTTACTCCCTTATGAACATCTAGCTAAATTATAATCAATAGCACATTTTTATGCAAATTTTTTTGTAAAGATAGTCAAAGTTTTAAATCAGGAGTAGTTGTCAAATTTGAAGAAAGATTGATGAAATTTAGTAAAAACCTTTATAAATTTTGATAATTAAGCATTCTAAGGTCGTTGGCTCTTGATTTATGGTAAAGTATAATTGTAGACGAAACATAGTATTTAAGGAGGTTATCAAGATGTTTAAGAGAAAAAATATTTTATCATTTGTTCTAGTGAGCAACCTATTGGCAGTACCAATATTTCAAACCCAAGAAGTTTTAGCTCAAGTTGAAACGCAAGCACAAGAAAATTTTGTAGAGCCTACTTTTAATATTTTTTTACAAGTAGATGAGAATGTCCCCCAAGCTCAAAAAGAGATTTCCTATGATATTATTGATATAGCAAGTCAAGAGGTTGTTTATTCTTATCGTAGTGACAATACTGAACAGCAACCAATTGAATTGACTGCTGGTGAATATATCTTCCGTTTATATGATGACGGGAAGTTTCAAAGGGGAGGACAATCAGTTCGACCTTATCAAGTTCAAATCGTTCAAGAAAAACAAGAGAAGGCTGATGAAATTGCTGAGGATTCAGGAGAAATTGTTGAGTTGGCCGATCAAACGATAGTATATGATTATGCCTTTACAATTGACGGCAATTATTTAGAAACACCTCCGATTTTTAACATTTATTTAGTCGGTGATCAAGTTCAAAACCCTCAAGTACCAAAGATTGAATCACCAACTGCAGACAGTAGTCAAGAAGCTGATAATAGTGAAGAAAACAGTCAAACAGAAGTTGCTGACGAATTAGGAAACGTTAATGTAATTCTTAAGGACAGTGTGGGTAATGTCGTTCCGAATGTAGGAATAGTGATCAATGGGCAGGAAGTTTTAACCGATGAACAAGGGATCGCTCAATTTCAAGAAGTTCCTACTGGTAACTATGTAATGAATTTTGGTCGATTACCAGAAGCAATGTCAGGATATGAAATTGAAGAAAATGTTGAGATTTACTCAGGTCAAACTTACGACTTTCCTTTGATATTGTCAGGTGTTATCGAAGATTCAACAAGTTCTCAAACAACTGTAGAAGCTAAAGCTGATTTACAAATCGAAGTATATGATCAAGAGGAAGCACCGGTTGAAGGAGTTAAGATTGAATTGACCAAACGGGATGATCCTCAATTTAAACAAGAATTAGTATCCGACCAATTAGGTGTCGCTCAAGCTTCTGATATTCCCACTGGCAATTACCAATATCAAGTAATCGAAACACCGGAAACACATTCAGCTCAAGGAACATTATTAGAAACACAAGTTTCTGCTAATGAAGAAAATCGTCAAGTAATTGGTATTACCAAGTTAGACCAAGTTGGTCAACTGAATATCTTAGTTACCGATACTCAAGGTCAAGCAATTCCCCAAGCTGAAGTTCAAGTGTTAGACCAAGTTTATACGACTGATGACAATGGCTCTATCTTTATTGATTCATTGCCAGTGGGTGATTACGATGTTACCTTGGTGACGACTTCAGGAAATGCTGATTTAGAGTCCAATGTTCAAAGGGTTGAAGTTTCAGTTAATCAGCCTACTGATTTAACATTTGAAATAGAAGAGCCGACTACAACAATGGAACCGACTACAACTGCTGAACCTACTACAGAAGAGACAACTACGACGACACAGGATCCCAAAGCGGTTTTGACGATTAAAGTTCAAGATCAAAAGGCTGAAGCGGTAGAAGGTGTGAGCATACGCTTAATCAATACTGAAGATGGCCAAGAACAGGAAATAACGACTGATAGTCAAGGACTAGCCTCAGCTAGTGATCTTGCTCTAGGTAACTACCAATACCAAGTCAGTCAAACCCCTGAAGGATATGTAGCCCAAGGCAATCTAATAGATGTAGCTGTAGAAAATGAAGCGCCAGAGTTACAAGCTGTGACTATTCAAAAAGAAGCTGAGGTGGGTCAAGTTTCAATAGCTGTCAGCAATAGTCAAGGTCAAGCTGTTGCAAATGTGCAAATGCAAATTGGCGAGTTGACTGTTGAAACTAACAAGAATGGAATAGCTTTAATTGAAGAAGTGCCTGTAGGCAGTTATGAAGTCCAGTTTGTTTCTATTCCTGAAGTTTACCGTGCAGATCAATTCTCTCCAGAAACGATTGAAGTGGTTGCAAACCAAAAAGTTGAACTAGCTTATCAGTTGGAAGAAAATGTTACGACTGATGAGCCTTCAACTACGCCAGAGCCTACAACCACAACTGAAGAAGTGATTACATCAATAGAGCCAACAACTACGACACTAGCATCAACTACACAAGAGTCAACTACCACAACTGTTGAGGAAACGACTGTTACCGAAGAAGCGACCGTTCCTGAAATGGTCTTTAAGGACTTAGAAAATGGAGGACAAGTCCTCTTAACCAAGGCAGACGCTAAAAATGTGGAGAAGGTTCTTATTCAAAAAGTTGATTTAAATGCCGCTAATCTCCCTTCTGAATTGAAAGGTAAAGATTTTGTAGCTTATGAAATCAAAGCTTTTAATCAAAACGGTAGTGAAATAAAATTGGAAAATCCAACAATAATCAAACTTCCTACCCGTCCAATTAATAGTCAACTTTTAGCCATGAAAGTTATGGGCCAACAAGTTGAAGGATTAAAAGTACGCCTTAACCGAGAAACAGCCACTGTTGAAAGCAAAGGCCTTGGTATTGTAGCCTTAGTATACAAAGACGCCAAAACTGATCAATCAACAACCACTCAAACTCAAGAGGATGGGAAAGCAGTTGTTGTTAAAAAGTCAACCGATCGTAAAGAAGCTGAAAAAGGCAATTTACCAACAGCTGGTGAAACAACTTCAAAAGTGATTTACTTAGTCGCAGGCATTTTAGTAGTTGGGGGAGCACTACTGATTGCTCTAAGAAAAAGAAATCAATTTAAAGACAAATAGATTTTTGAAAACAATCCCTAATATTTTTAGGGGTTGTTTTTTGTGTCTAACAAATCTAATAAATGTTAGATAATTGGGTGATGAGTAAATAAGAGTATGCTAAAATTGAGAGTGTGAATAGTAGAGGAGGCTTAACATGGATACACAACTTATGTTTGGATACGGCTCACAAGCGGTTGGATTAAGCTTAGACAAGTTAAATCGACATGGTCTTATAGCGGGAGCGACCGGAACGGGTAAAACGGTTACCTTAAAAGTTATAGCTGAACAGCTAAGTTTAGCTGGCATACCTGTGTTTTTATCAGATATTAAAGGCGATTTGATATCTTTGGCTGAGATGGGTAGTTCTCAAGCATTTATTGAAAGATTACAAGCCACTCACTATGAAAATTATGATAATCAAGCTTTTCCTATCGAACTGTGGGATGCCCATGGGCAATCAGGGCTGCCACTGAGAGTTACTGTTTCAGAAATGGGACCCATTTTATTAGCCAACCTATTAGGTTTAAATGAGACACAAACTAGTATTTTGAATGTGGTTTTTTCGGTAGCAGACGAAAAAGGGCTTTTATTGATTGACTTAACAGATTTAAGAGCAATGCTAAATTTCGTAGGCGAACATGCCAAAGAATTAAGCGGTAGTTATGGGAATATTTCCAAAGCATCCATTGGTGTTATTTTGCGCAGTATTGTAGTTTTAGAACAGCAAGGAGCTGATGCTTTTTTTGCTGAGCCTAGTCTAGAGATTGAAGATTTATTAAGGGTAGATGAATCAGGAAAAGGCATTATAAACATTTTGAATGCCAGCAAGCTCTATCAAACTCCCACACTTTATGCCATGGTCTTGTTAGCACTCCTAGGAGAGCTCTTTGACAGTCTTCCGGAAGTGGGCGATTTAGCTAAACCTAAAATGGTTTTCTTTTTTGATGAAGCCCATGTTTTGTTTGATGGAACTCCGAAGGTGCTGGTTGAAAAGATAGAATTGATGGTTCGCTTAATTCGCTCCAAGGGGGTAGGCATCTTTTTTGTCACTCAAAACCCTATGGACCTTCCAGACAGTGTGTCTTCACAATTAGGCAATCGAATTCAACATGGCTTAAGAGCATTTACACCAAAGGAACTTAAAGTGGTCAAAGCAGTGAGCCAAACTTTCCGACAAGCAGAATCTTCAGCTGTTGATTTGGAAAAAGTGCTCCAAGCGTTAGCCACCGGAGAGGCTGTTGTTTCTACTCTAGATTCAAAAGGCACACCAAATGTTGCTGAACGAGTTATGATTTATCCTCCGATGAGTAAGTTGGGCCTTGTTGACCCTCAAACTATTTTGAAGACGATTAACCACTCACAACTCTTAGATAAATATAGTGAAACAATTAATCGTGAGTCTGCTCACGAACAATTAAATCAAGCTATGCAAGAAACACAAGAAGAAATGATTGAATCGATTGATGGCAAAGCAGAGGACCTCTCAACCAACCAACGCATTAAAGAGCTGGAAGCAGAATTAGCTAAACAGCTTAAGAAGTCAGGCAAAACAGCTTCAAGACGGACGGATTCAAATTTTGACCGCTTTACTAAAAATATGATGAGTCAGGTTGGTCGCGAGATAGGCCGAGTTATCACACGTTCGATATCTGGTATGTTCAAAAAGTAGACTTTAGCGATTAATAAAGGATGATGATTCTTAAAAAAATGTTATAATCAGTAGGGATGCAATATGATAAATGTTTAACACTTTATTCTAGCAATAATTAAAAAGGAGCATTAATTTCTATGACATTAAAACTCATCACTATTGACCTTGATGAAACACTCCTCAGGACTGACAAGACTTATGATCGGGATCGCTTTAACCGCGTTCTGAAACGGTTAAGAGAAGCAGGAGTGATCGTGGCAATTGCTACTGGTAATTCTTATCAGAAAATTGCAGATTACTTTGAAGAGTCTGTCTGGCCGGACTTATATTTTGCTTGTGATAATGGTAATTACATTGTCAAGAATGATCAGACCTTAAAGAAGATTGGCATTCCATATGAAGGTTTTACCCAAATTATCGACTTTTTAGATGAATTTCAAGCCTATTCTCCCGTTTTAGGATTAGGCGATGCGGCTTATTTTAGAGACACTAAGGGTCCATTATTTGATTTCATTTCACGCTACGCTAAAGATGTAAACTACATTCCTCAATTTTCTGAACTGCCTGAAGATTCTGTTGTAACAAAAATTGCGATTGCGACACAAGATACACTTGACCGCAATAAAGTCTTAGCTCGTATAATCAACGAGCGTTATCAAGAAGTTACTGCAGTTACTTCAGGAGATGGATGGGTAGATGTATATAATAAAGAGGGTGGTAAAGGCAGCGCCTTGCTTTATTTACAAAACAAATACAATATTAAAGCTGAGGAATCGATGGCCTTTGGTGATTCTTTGAATGATGAAAGCATGATGGCTCAAGTCCACTACAGTATAGCAATGGATAATGCCGATAAAGACTTGGCTATGCAATGTCGCTATAAAATCGGAAATAATAATGACCAATCAGTTATTTGTGTGCTAGAAGATTATATACAATCATTTGAATTAGACTTTTTAGAAAAATACCGTACAATTAAAGAATAGTAGGTTGATTAAATGGTAAAGAGAACGCAAAAGAAAAACATCAAGAACAGAATGGACGAGATGGCTCAAATTGACGCTTTCTTAATTCCGGCTCATCAAGCAGAAATGTATAAAGTTTTAAGACAAGCAGTAGCCGAAGAAGCCATTGAATATTGGCGAGCAAAATATCCTCAGGTTTCTCGTATAAAGGATAATCCTGATGAAGGCGAGGCTATTCAAATTAAAAATGCTGAGGATCAAGAAGTTTTTCGTTTCTATCTTAATCCTTCTAATATTTCTCAAGCGCAAAAAGCAAGAGATAAAGATCAACTGGATAAGTTTTTAATCAAATTTGAAAATATAGACAAAAATTCCCCACCAATGGTTTAATCAACGGTGGGGTTTATTATTATACCTTCATTTTCAGAGCTTCTTGATAAATTGAAAATAGCTGTCGACCAATTTGAGGAAGGTCGCGTTCGATGGCAATTTCATAGGCTTTTTCTACTAATGAAGGGAGTTTGCCTTCATAGGCTAGTTGAATTTTTTCTTGAAAGGCTTTAAGGTCTATAGCTTTATGAACATTCACACCGTCTTCCAGCCAACCATCAAATACAGGGATATCACGCACAATAAAATCTGTTTTCATGGCGCAAGCTTCAATTGCAGGAATACCTTCAGTTTCTTCAAAAGTCGGGAAAATATAAAGATTGCTCGCTAACAAACCGGCCCGTATATCTTCATTAGGTACATAACCAGCAAATTTTAAGTTAGGTAATTTCGTAGTGACAGCCTTTTTTATTTCATCCGGTACATAGCGCAAGTCAAGATAGCCAAACCAAATAAATTGAATGTGAGGCATCCGTTTGGCTAATTCAACAAAGTCAAGAATCCCTTTGCGTTTTAAGTATAGTCCAATCCCCATTACAACAAAATCATCAGGCTGATAGTCGTACTTTTGACGGAAAACTTTCTTAAGTTTCTCAGTGTCTAGAGGTTGAAATCTAGATAGGTCTATCCCGTTAGAAACAGAATAAATCGGTTGATCGAGACCGTAATTTTCAAGCAGGCTCTTAGAATATGGAGTAGGGGTGATGAGAATATCACCCAAACGGTAACAAGTTAGCAGCCATTGTTTAAAACTAGGTGCTAGAAAATTTGAGAAACGGAAGGAGTTCTCAAAGTCCTCTTTAGTCGAGTGGGCATGATAAATGACTGGAATATTCTTGCGGCGACATTTGGCTGCTAAAAGATAGGATTTAGGGAAGTAGGTATTAATATGTAATAGGTCAAAAGAGTCCTTGGGATTCATGGTATAATCGATTCCCATATATTCCAATGCTTTTTGCTGATGATGAATGGCTTTGCCTAAGCCTGAGCGTTTGATTTGCTCGAGATTGCCTGAATAAAGTAAAACGCGCATCTACTTACCTACTTTCTCTTTTAAAAATCTTAAAAAACTTATTTTTAATGAATGTAATACTTATTTTATCGAACAGGCCCTATTTTAACAAGTTTTACTAAGTCTTGTTAAAGCAATTTAGTCTTTACCAATGATTTGATGTATAATCCAATAGATGAGCAAAGCGACTTTGAGAGGGGGCTTTTTAATGACAGGACATTTTGGTCAAATTTTCTTACTGCCTGGACGCTCGTTACTTGAAAAAGAAATTGAGAGGTTGCAAGTGGATTTATCGCAAGCTGTATTTGAGTATGATGAATTAATTTATAAGGATTGTTTTTATTTAGAAAAGCACTTTTATTTAAATTTTGGGAAAGAATGGCTCAATTTATTAAAAGCTCATTTTCAAGCTGTCTTCTTAGAAAGAAAGTATAGAATAATACGTCTTTATAAGGAAAAGAATCAAAAGCTAAAACTGCAACAGTTAGAAAAAGATTTATCTGTTTATCAGCAGTTAATTATTGAAACGGAAGAAAAGATACAATCAGCAGAACAGTCTATCTACGAAGATACTTTAACAAAAGAAGAGGCGCGCTTGATGCGGGGAATGTACCGTCAAATAGTTTCTAATGTCCACCCTCTTTTATATCCTTTACAAACAAAACACCAAGAGGTACTTTATCAAAAAGCCTTGACTGCCTATAAAAGAGATAATAAAGAGATTCTTCAATTGATTTTAGATCATTTAAATGAAGATTATGCTCAAGCGTCTCCATTAAAATTAAGCCAACTAGTCGATGTGAGGAATGCCTTGTTAGTCTCTTTATATGAAAAGAGGAATCAATTGGCCTTAAGACGATCTGATTTTCCCTATCTCATTCGCGATTACGTTCTAAATGATGAATTAGGCGAGAAAATGCGACAAAGTCTGATGCAGAGACGAAGTCAATTTAAGCAAAAAATAAAACAATTGGAGTTAGAAATTGCTAAGTTAAAAGAGAGTTAATCCTCTATTTAGTCCTTTCACTTCAAGACCCAAACTTTTTAACCAAAACCTGAGGTAAATAACAGAGGAGCAATACATGGCAAATAATTTTGAAAAAAACCAACTCTTACAAGCAAGAGTAGAAGATTTAACTCATGAAGGGTTGGGTGTCGCTAAAATTGAGGGCTTTCCATTCTTTATTGAAGGAGCCTTACCGCAAGAAGACATTGAATTTAAAGTCATAAAAATCGGAAAAAAATATGGCTTTGGAAAGTTAGAAAAAGTAGTAAATAAAAGTCCTGACCGAGTAGCCATAACCGATGATATCGGGCGTCAAACGGGAACGATGACCTTACAACACTTGTCTTACGAGGCACAGTTAGCATTTAAAGAAAAGGTTGTGAGAGATGCTTTTGAACGTATTGGGCATTTTAAAGAATTGACCATTCAACCGACTATGGGTATGGATGATCCATGGGGATACCGTAATAAGGCTCAAATTCCAGTTCGGATGGTTAAAAGTAAGTTAGAAACGGGATTCTTTCGAAAAAATAGTCACGACCTCATTCCAGTTGAAGACTACCATATTCAAGATCCCGCTATTGATCAAGCGATTCTAATGGTTCGGGACCTTTTAAGAAAGTACCACATTCCGGCTTATGATGAGCAAGCTCACAAAGGCTGCATGCGTCATTTAATTGTAAGAAAAGGCCATTATAGTGGTCAATTAATGGTCATTTTAGTTTCTAAAGCTAAAAAAATTCCTCAACTTGAAGAATTAATGCAAGAGATGATTAAAAAAATTCCTCAGCTGGTATCAATTATTCAAAATATTAATCCCGCCAAAACAAATGTTATTATGGGAAAAGAGACTTATTGTTTATGGGGAAAAGAGTATTTTGAAGATCAGATGTTAGAGATGACTTTCCGAATATCACCACAATCTTTCTATCAAATTAATACTCCTCAAGCTGAGCGTTTATATCAGCTGGCTATTGCAGCAGCAGAACTAGATGGCAGTGAGACTGTATTGGACGCTTATTGTGGCATAGGCACCTTATCCTTAGCGCTTGCCAAACATGCTCAAGCGGTCTATGCCATGGAAGTAGTGGTTGAAGCCGTCGAAATGGCTGAGAAAAATGCCGAAATCAATCAGATAGATAATGTGCATTTTGAAGCGGGTTTAGCAGAAGATTGGCTAGCAAGATGGAATCAAGAAGCCATTCGTTTTGATGTGGTGACAGTGGATCCACCGCGCAAGGGATTGGATCCTCAGTTTATTGAAAGCTTAGTGGAACAAGATCCAGCTAAGATTGTCTATGTTTCTTGTAATCCAGCTACCCAAGCGCGTGATTGTCAACTACTTGCTCAAGCGGGCTATCAAGTCAAAAGTATTCAACCGGTTGATCTTTTCCCATTCACTAATCATGTGGAGACGGTAGCTTTATTAACAAAACTCAATAAATAAGATTTTAAACCAATGAAATTAAGAGCTGGTCCAATTTTCTTCAATAAGGAATTGGAACAGCTCTTTTTTATATGAAAAGTATAAATTGTATTAAATAATAAATAATACAATCAAATTAAAGTTTTTTAAAACGATCTTCGATTATAATCCTTTCGTCTTACTTCTATAATTAAGCTATAAAGAAAAAATACATTTTTGAAAGGAAAACATTATGATAGGAGAAAACATTTTACTCAGTTCCGTGTTTGTTGCCGGATTATTGTCATTTTTTGCACCCTGTACCTTCCCCTTAATTCCAGTCTATATTGGTTTTATGACGGATGAAGCAGGAGAATATCAAAAATTAAAAATTGGCAAGTTCGAAATCAATAAGGGAGGCATTATTAAAACCATGTCCTTCGTATTAGGACTTTCAACCAGTTTTATTATTTTAGGTTTTGGCGCAGGATGGTTAGGCCAAGCCCTAAATAATTCTTCCATTTTAATCTTTGCAGGCTTTTTAGTTTTTTTACTGGGTGTCCACCAAATGGATATCATCCACTTTAAAAAACTGGATCGTATGCGTGGAATACAAGTGAATGTAAAACAGAAAAAAGCCTTAGGAACCTATCTGATGGGTGTTTCCTTTAGTCTTGGCTGGACACCTTGTGTAGGACCAATATTAGGAGCTGTTTTAGTCACTTCCGCCAGCGGAGACACTCAATTTTACGGAGCCTTCTTGATGTTAATTTACTCATTAGGGCTAATGATTCCCTTTTTGATTATGGCGATTCTATCCACTTATATGTTAGACCGTGTTAGCTTTTTCAAAAAACATCTGGTAACCATCAAACGAACAGGTGGCTTCTTGGTAATGATAATGGGAATCGTCCTAATGACCAATCAACTTCCCAACTTAGTCGCTTATTTTAATAACTTATTCAATTAGGAGGAAATGAAATGAAAAGATTTATATTATTACTAGCTGTCGCTTCAATCGCAAGTGGTTGTGCCTTAGCTTCCAACCAAGAGACTACAGATGGCGAATCGAACAATTCAGCCCAAGAGCTTAAAAAGACAAATAAAGTTTCAGAGGATTCAAGCATATCTTCAAAAAGAGAAAGTGCTTATGATTTCACCTTAAAAGATTTAAAGGGAAAAGATTATTCTTTAGCAGAACAAAAAGGCAAGCCAGTTTATGTCAAGTTTTGGGCATCCTGGTGTCCGGTTTGTTTAGCTGGCTTAGAAGATTTAAATACTTTAGCTGGTCAAGAAAATGACTTTGAAGTTGTAACGATTGTTTCTCCTGGTTATAACGGGGAGAAAAACAAAGAAGATTTTATGGAGTGGTTTAATTCGCTAGAATACAATAATATGAAAGTACTTTTAGATGAAGAGGGTCAGACCTTTGCTAATTATGGAGTACGTTCAATGCCAACTAATGCCTTGATTGATAGTCAAGGGGTGCCAGTAAAGATTATTCCAGGTGAAATTCGCAAAGAAACATTAACTCAATTGTTTGAAGCCTTAGCAAAGGAGAATTAAGATGAAAAAGATATTCGTTTTATTGGCGTTTGCCCTATTTTTAGTCGCTTGTTCACAAGTGAGTTCTAACAATAAAGTGAATGACAGTAAATTAGCTGAAATTGACGCCATATTGGATCAAGAGAAAGCTAAAAGCAAAGTGAACCCTAACAAAGACATCGATTATTCTTCTGCTGATTTGAAAAAAATTTATTTAGCCGGTGGCTGTTTCTGGGGTGTTGAAGCCTATATGGAAAGAGTCTACGGTGTTGCAGATGTAATCAGTGGCTATGCGAATGGAAACAAGAGGGAAGTAAGTTATGAAGAAGTGATTAAAGGATCGGGCCATGCCGAAACGGTTGAGGTGACCTATGATCCGGAGCGCATTTCTTTAGATGGACTGTTAGATTATTATCTAAAAGTAGTTGATCCAACGAGTAAGAACCGTCAAGGAAATGACCGCGGTGTTCAATACCGCACAGGTATTTATTTTACTGAAACTACTGATCAAGCGATCATTCAAGCTCGCTTAGATAAAGAACAGGCCAAATATCGTAAAACCATTCAAGTAGAAGTAGAAGAATTGAAAGATTTCTATCCAGCTGAAGAATATCATCAAGATTATTTAGAGAAAAACCCCAATGGCTATTGTCATATTGATTTGAATAAGGCTAATGAACCTTTAATTGATCCGGCTCTATATCCAAAGCCAAGTGATCAAGAGCTCAAAGATAAATTAACAGCCATACAATATAAAGTAACGCAAAAAAATGATACAGAGTCTTCTTTTTCTAACGAATATTGGGATAATGAAGCAGCGGGAATTTATGTCGATGTAGCTACGGGTGAACCTCTCTTTAGTTCAAAAGATAAGTTTGATTCTGGCTGTGGCTGGCCATCTTTTTCTCGCCCCATCGCTAAGGAAGTCGTAACATATAATGAAGATTTAAGTTATAATATGAGTAGAATCGAGGTTAGAAGCCGTGCAGGCGATTCACATTTAGGTCATGTGTTTGAAGATGGGCCTGAAGAATTAGGCGGTTTGAGGTACTGTATTAATAGTGCTTCAATTGATTTTATCCCATTAGAAGAAATGAAAGCTGCAGGCTATGAATCCTTAATAAATTTTGTGAAGTAGGTTATTATGTTGAAATTATTGATAGCTGATGATGAATCAATCATTCGCAGGGGTATTAAACAATTAATTCCATTAGAAGATTTAGGCATTTCAGACGTTTATGAAGCAGAAGATGGTGAAGAAACTTTAAATGTGGTAGAAGACTTTCAACCTGATATTTTGCTTCTAGATATTAATATGCCTAAGCTGGATGGCTTGAGTGTGGCTGAATCTGTCAAGGCTAATTATCCCAAAATTTATATTATTATCTTAACAGGTTACGATTATTTTGAATACATGCAAAAGGCTATTCGAGCTAAAGTGGATGATTATATTTTGAAACCAGTATCCAAAAAAGACATTGAGTTCATCTTACAAACAGCGATTACTAAGATAAAAGAAAAACGTCAAAAAGATGAAATTCAGGCATTAGTTCCTGAAGAAGTCGATAGGGTTAAACGCTCAGATTTGATTGAAGACTATTTGGATAAACATATATTTCAAGCTGATTTGTCGCTTAGTCAGATGGCGGAAGCAATCGGCTATAATAGTAATTATTTGTCTGTTTTGATCAAAGATTACTATGGAATGAGCTTTCAGGACTATATCAATAAACGACGTATGGAGAAAGCAAAGCTACTTTTACTATCAAGCGATAAAAAGAACTATGAGATTGCGCATGAGATCGGAATCGAAGATGTCAATTATTTTATCACTAAATTCAAAAAATATTATCAAATCACCCCCAAACAGTTTAGGCAGGCAAAAAAATGAAAACAATGCGCAACCGATTTGACCGAAAAATCAGTGTATACTTTTTCAGTATTTCAATGATGATCGTTTTAATATTATCTTATGCTAATTATAGGTCTTCAGTTAAAATTATTAAGCAAAATATCGAAATGGAAAACAGTCAGCAGTTGAAGACGGCTAGTTTATATATTGCTTCTTATCTTGAGAAGATGAAAAGTTTAAATAGTTTATTAGCCATGACCCCCGAATTAAATAGTGATCAGGAGCAAGCAATTGATGAGCGTGCTGTAAAAAGCACGCTTGATTTAATAAAATCGAGCGATAACATTATAAAAAATATTATGATAATTACTCAATCCGGTCAGTTAATTACTCAAACCGGAAGCGTAATGGAAAGTAAAGCGTCGGTGTTGAATGAAGACTGGTACCAAACAGCTTTAAAGTCGAATAACATGGCTCAAATTACTCGTGAAAATCATTCGGGCTTTACCATGAATAAAAGTGAACGAGTCATTTCCTTGAGTCATAAAATCGAAGATGCTAATAGACAATTTCAAGGACTTTCTATCATAGATGTCTCCTATAAGTTTATTGAAGATTATATTTCTACGGTAAATTTAGGGGAAAATGGTTTTGCCTTTATTGTAGATGAAAATAAGCAGCTGATTTTTGATTCTGAACAGATGAATGGTGATTCGCTAAAAGAAAAGGCCAATTACCTTGCTATTATTGGAGATTCGAGTGCTTTTAACAAAGAAGATTACATTATTTCATCAATCTATGTTCCGAATACAAATTGGCAATTGACGCAAGTTAGAAGTCCTGAAGAAATTTACATTCTAAATAGAAAGCTGATTACCGAAATGCTTATCTGGGCTTTTTTAATTCTACTTTCAAGTATTTTTCTTTCGATTTTCGTATCAAAAAAAGTCACCAATCCTATTGTGGACTTAATTGATGAGATGAAAAAAGTGAATCAAGAATTTTCGAATATCCCGGTAAACCAACAAGCTTCTCTAGAAATCAGAGAACTGACCTTGGAGTATAATTTGTTATTAAATCGGGTAAAAAAATTGACAGAGGCAATTGAAGAAAAGGAAAAAGCTAAGCGTACTTATGAATTAAAAGCCCTTCAAAGTCAAATTAACCCACATTTTATCTATAACACTTTGGATACTATTTTATGGCTGGTTGAACTAGGAGAAAAAGATCAAGCTGTCGAAGTTATTCAATCTTTAGGTAGTTTATTACGGACCACCTTGAGTGTGGACGAGGACGTTATTGAATTGAAGAGAGAAGTAGAGCAGGTTAAAAATTATATGAACATCCAAAAGATTAGGTATGATGATAAATTTGATTACGATATTTCGCTTGGAGCAAATACAGGCGAAATTTTAGTACCTAAGTTAATTATTCAACCGATTGTTGAAAATGCTATTTATCATGGTATTAAAACTAAAAAAGGCCAGTCGCATATCCAAATTACTTCCAGGATTGGAGCGAACGCTTTAATGATTCAAGTGGAAGATGATGGGATAGGATTTAAAGGTAAAGAGCATTCAAACAAACCAAAGCCTAAACTAGGCGGTATAGGTATGGCTAATGTGGATCAAAGACTGAAAATCCTCTACGGAGAAGCTTATGGCCTAAGCTATACCAGTGATGATCAATTAACTAGGGTAACATTAAAGATAAAAATCTAAAAAGTATTTCTATCCTAAATTTCTACAAGACCGTTAAAAGAATTGAACCAGCGACACTGTAAAACGTTCCTGGTTCTTTTTGACTTGACAGTCCTAACCGTAAAATTTGTTATCAAACAATCAATCATTTAAAATGTAAATAAGAAAAGATAGCAATTTATTGACGCATTAAAAGTCAAAAATAGGATTAGTTAGAAGCTATTATGTATTTCATCAAAAAAACAAACCCTGAGCTTACTCAAGTAAGTAGAAGGGAGAAGATCTGAAAGTAATTCAACAATAAGTCTTGTGCCTTTTTGCTAAAGGAAAGCCTTTTTGATTAAGTGAAAAATGTGAGCTAGAAATGATAGACAGCAAGTTAGATGGATCATAAAGTCATCGAGAGGAGGAATTATTCAATGACTAAAGACAGCAAAAAGGATTATCAAACAATTATTCATCCCTTGAAGCCATTCTATAAAAAGGACTCTAAAATCTTAATCTTAGGCTCATTCCCTTCAGTGAAAACGAGAGAGTATGGTTTTTTCTATGGACATCCACAAAACCGTTTTTGGCCTTTGATGGAAAAACTATTTAATGAAGCATTAAGTTCCAATATAGAAGAAAGAAGAAAATTTTTAATGAATCATAAAATTGCCGTTTATGATTCGATATATCAATGCGATATTGTCGGTTCGAGTGACGCTAGCATTAAAAATGTAATTCCTTCTAATTTAAAAATGATTTTTGACAAAGCATCTATTCAGCAAGTTTTCTGTAATGGAACTACTTCTTATAAGTATTATCAAAAATATCATGCAAAAGATATGGGTATTAGGGGAATTAAATTATCTTCTACCAGTCCAGCCAATGCGCGATTTCGTTTAGATGATTTGTTTTTAGAATGGAAAAAAATAATCACCTATCTAGATGAATAAAGGATTAGTGAAAAATGGGCCAGAATGGGTATAATGAACATACTCTATTAAGGATGGGAGAAAATATAAAGTAGAGCAGACTCAAGATAATGGTATATGTCATGGTTGACTATTACTAATAGATGAGTGGGGAAGGACTGAATGTAAAAGAACAAGCAATATAAACAAATGATTAAATCAAAGGAGGAAAAGATGGAACGTTCAAGTGGGGTTTTAATGCATATATCTTCGCTACCCAACGATTATGGAATTGGGTCCTTTGGGCAAGCAGCTTATGATTTTGTTGATTTTCTATCGGATACTAAACAAAAATACTGGCAAATATTACCTCTAACAACGACTTCTTATGGAGATTCACCTTATCAATCTTTTTCAGCTTATGCCGGAAATCCTTATTTTATTGATTTAGACATACTGCAAAAAGAAGATTTATTAACATTAGAAGATATAGAAGGAATCGACTTCGGCCAAGATAGAAAGTCAGTGGACTATGCTTTAATCTTTAAAAGTCGCCAAACTATCTTGGAAAGTGCCGTTCAACGTTTTAAAAACAAGAATCTAAGTGATAGCTACCAACAATTTATACAAGAAAATCAGGATTGGTTAAATCCTTTTGCTGAATATATGGCGATTAAAGAAACGTTTGATCTTAAAGCTTGGTATGAGTGGGATGAACCAGCAAGAAAACGGGAGGCTGATGCTATAGCTAGCTATCGTTTAGATTTAGCTGAACGACTTGATTATTATCGAATAACCCAATTCTTTTTTTACCAACAATGGCAATCCTTAAAAGCCTATGCCAATCAAAAAGGGATTGAGATTATTGGAGATATGCCGATCTATGTCTCGAGAGATAGCGTAGAAATGTGGACCCATCCAGAATTATTCAAAGTCGATAGAGAGGGCAATCCGACTCTAGTAGCAGGAACGCCACCTGATAACTTTTCCACCGATGGACAACTTTGGGGCAATCCAATTTATGACTGGGAATATCATCGTCAACAAAATTATAAATGGTGGGTCCAACGTTTTAAAGAGAGTTTTAAACTTTACGACTGGGTGCGAATCGACCATTTTAGAGGGTTTGAGTCTTTTTGGCAAGTTCCGCTTTCGGCTAAAACATCCGCTGAAGGAGTATGGTCTAAAGGACCAGGTTATGATTTGTTTGCTGCTGTCAATGAAGCGTTAGGAGACTTAAATATTATCGCTGAAGATTTAGGTTTTATGACAGCTGACGTGATTGCTATGCGAGAAGCGACCGGTTTTCCTGGGATGAAAATCTTACAGTTTGGTTTTGAGGAAGTGGGTGACTCACCAGATCTCCCCCACCACTATCCACACAATTCAATAGCTTATGTTGGCACTCATGACAATGAAACAGCTAGGGGATGGGCACAAGATACAGCGAGTCCGGCGTCTTTAGATAAAATAAAAAATTATCTAGGAGAATTAAAAGACGAAAGTATAGCTGATTGTCTAAATCGTGGAATTGCTATGTCACGATCTTACTTAGCAATTTTTCGTATGCAAGATCTTTTGGACCTAGATAACCAATCACGAATGAACACTCCTGCAACATTAGGAGGAAACTGGAAATGGCGTATGACGAAAGAACAATTAACAGAAACTGTCAAGACTAAATTGTTGAAACTCACCCAAACTTATTATCGCTAAGGACAGTATTAATATTTCAACAGTAAAAGAAATGGCTATCCTGTTTCTTGCGGATGCTTATCATTGATTTCTTTCAGAAAGATTCTTGCTAATAGTTTCTGGCAATAATGCATTTCATGGATCAAAGAATTTAATTACTTTGCCTTTCAAAGATTTTAGAAGGGAGTCAATTTTATTATGATTTTCTTAGTGTCAAATTAATAGTGTAAGCTAGATCGCAAAATTATAATAAATAGACCAGCATTTTTACTCTTTTCTAATAGTCAGCTCGCATTTTGATGAGCTGTCGATTGCATTGATACGATTGAATATTTGCCTTGCAAGTATGCTCAGCTAAAAGGCGAGGGAAGCAAAGGGCGCTGACTCATCCATTCAAGCTACTTAGCGCATTGTTAGCTCTCTTCTTAATTTTTTTGTGAACAGCTCCTTTTTGATCCACAAGGTGTTGAAGTTTGAAGCGGACTTTATCAAAGCTTCATGTATCCGATGTCTGAACTTTGCATCATACTCTGTGATATAACAAAAAACCGTTTTCTCCAGAGCTGCTGTATGAGGAAATTGTTCTTTCACTTTGCTGATTCGCTGGATTTGTTGATTAATTGCTTCTTTTGAATCATTTCCACGTCTAATAGGAGCAAAAGCAGGGCCACAATGAAGACAAACATAATCTTTTTATGGGGTGTTTTTGTTAGCCTTCGGCTTCCTATTTTTTAAATTAAGAAGGATCGACCGCTCTTTCTTCAGCAAAAAGTTAATGGCATCTTCTAAGGCTAGGCGCAAAATTACTGAACAGACTCACCTTGTGCGAGTGCAGTCATTCGTTTTGTGTTAAATTTTTCTATAAGGGACCTCCTGTTTGTGATTGTTTTGTGGCCATCACAATCTTATAAAAGGAGGTTTTTTCTATTGAGACTTCGAGCTTAGACCAAAAATTTTAGGCTGTGGAGATACTTTGTAAAAAAAGAGTAATTGTTTGTATTTAAAAACGTTTATTTATAGAATAAGTGTGAAAAAGAAAGGAGAGTCATTATGACAAAAATAATCGCATTTGGTATCCGGGATGAAGAAAGACCGATAGTTGAGGCTTGGGCCAATAAAGCCAATGTAGAAGTTAAGATGTTGCAAGATATTTTAACTGAAAAGACAATTTACCAAGTAGAAGGGTATGATGGGGTCACCTTATCCCAAGTGGCTCCTTTAGAGCAATCGATTTATGCTAAGTTAGAGGCATTTGGCATTAAACAGATCGCTCAAAGAAGTGCTGGAGTGGATATGTATGATTTGGAAATGGCTAAACGTCATCATTTGATCGTTTCCAATGTCCCTACTTACTCACCAGAATCAATTGCAGAATGGTCAGCTTTGACGGCGATGAATCTTATTCGGCATTATGATGCTATTCAAGAACAAGTGAAGAAGCATAATTTTTCTTGGACACCAAATATTAGAGGTCGAGTAATCGGAAATATGACCGTTGCAATTATCGGTACCGGTCATATTGGCCAATGTGTCGCACAAATTTTTAAAGGGATGGGCGCTAAAATAGTTGGATATGATTTATACCCAAATGATGAACTGAAGGATTTATTAGAGTATCAATCTTCGATAGAACAGGCAGTAGAACAAGCAGATATTGTTTCTTTACACATACCTGCTATTGAGGAAAATCACCACTTATTTGATGAGAAGATGTTTAAGAAGTTTAAGCAAGGAGCAGTCTTATTAAATATGGCAAGAGGATCAGTAATTGATACGACGGCACTACTAAATGCTTTAGATGAGGGCATCCTATTAGGAGCTGGACTGGATACCTATGAACATGAAGCGCCTTATATTCCCAAAGATTTTTCAGACAAGGAAATTGAAGATGAAGTCTTTGTAAAAGTATTAGACCATCCTAAGGTGATTTATTCTCCTCATATTGCATTTTATACGGATGAATCAGTAAAAAACTTAGTAGAAGGCGGCCTAAACGCTACATTAGATGTCATTAAAACTGGAACAACCAAAAATCGAGTAAATTAAGATAAAAATTAGATATACAATTTTGTATATCTAATTTTTATATAGGGGGTAGGAAGGAAAAATGAAAGCAAGAGTTTGGTTTGATGAAAAACGTCAAATGAGTTATTTTGATCAAGTTATTGAGAAGGGGACAAATCAATTTGAGGGGGTATTAGCCGGTCAAAGTGAAGCAAATCTATGGAAATTATCAGAAGGTGACTGCTTGATGTATTCGACGGCTTTGTTTGAAAAGACAGCTAAAAAGAGTGGTAAACTGATCTATGAAGGAGACATTGTTAAGAGCCGATATATTCATGAACGATTAAATTGTGGAGGACTTAATACACCAGAAAATATCGGAGTGGTTGTTTTCAGACAAAATGAATGGCAATTGAAAGTTAAAGTAGAGAAAAAATTAGCTTATTTAAGGGATAACTATTTTTATTTTTCTTTGGATGATCCTTATAGCTATCGTCAAGTCATTGGAAATGAATTAGAAAATGATCTCGATCAATTAGTCGAGAAACACACCACCAAAATGTAAACCAAGAGAAGACAGCTCTTTGTCAATTATTTTAAGGGTTTTGTTTAGCTTGAGGATAAAATCAATAGCATCATAGATTTTATGTATTTTACCTTTATTGAAACAAAACTTATAATAAAATTGTAAGCGCTTAATAAAAAATATAATGGAAGGTAGTGAAAACATGGTGAAGAAGCTAAGTAGTGTTGACTTTAACCAAGTTGTTGATCAGTATGCCAAACCTTTTGAAATGGTTCAAGTTTTAGACGAAAATGGAAAAGTTGTTGATCCAGAAACATTGAAATCAATAACAGATGAAGAGTTAGTATCTTTGATGGAAGATATTGTTTGGGGTCGTGCTCTTGATGAGAGAACAATTATTTTAAATCGCCAAGGAGCCTTGGGAAATTATGCAACGGCAGGAGGGCAAGAAGCGAGTCAATTCGGCTCATTGGCTGCCTTAACTCGTGATGATTTCTTAGTTCCGACTTATAGAGATTTAGGAGTATTGATTCGTCACGGATTGCCTATGTATCAAGGGTTCCTATGGTATAAGGGCCATGTTGCAGGTAACCAATTTGAGCAGGATTTTAATGCATATGCTCCCCAAGTAATGGTAGGAGGAACTTTACCTCCAGCAGCGGGTGTAGCCATTGGTAAAAAATTCAACGATTCAAAATCAGTTGTACTGGCTCTTTGTGGAGATGGAGCAACGTCACAAGGTGACTTCTATGAAGGAATCAACTTCGCAGGAGCTTATCAAGCACCATTAATTACAGTTGTTCAAAACAATAGATATGGTATATCTGTTCCAGTGGCACAACAAACAGCTGCTCAAACCTTGGCTCAAAAAGCGGTTGCAGCAGGTATTACTGCTGTACAAGTAGACGGCATGGATCCAGTCGCAATGTATGCAACAGTCAAGAAAGCACGTGAATATGCGATAGCGGGTAACGGTCCTGTATTAATTGAAGCCTTGACTTATCGTTTTGGACCGCATACGATGTCGGATGATCCAAAACGTTATCGTGGAGACGATGAACTAGCAGAATGGATGGCAAAAGATCCACTTATTCGTCTTCGCAATTATTTAACAGAAAAAGGCTTATGGTCAGAAGAAAAAGAAAATCAAGTCATTGAAGATTTGAAGAGTGAAGTAAAAGAAGCGATGGCACGTATGGCACAAGAGCCTGCTCAAAAAGTTTCTGATTTCTTGAAGAACATGTTTGAAGTGACTCCGCCAAGTATTTTAGAACAAATTAAGAAGTATGAAGCAAAGGAGATGAGATAAGATGGCAGTATTAACACTAGCACAAGCAATTACAGCAGGACTTAAAGAAGTTTTAAGCCGTGACAACAAAACCTTAATATTTGGTGAAGATGTCGGTTTAAACGGAGGTGTTTTCAGAATTACCGATGGATTACAAGAAGAATTTGGGAAAAATCGTGTGTTTGACACACCGTTAGCAGAATCAGCTATCTTAGGCATGGCAACAGGTTTGGCTACAGAAGGTTTTCGTCCTATTCCAGAAATACAATTTTCTGGTTTTATCTTAGAAGCAATGGATCCTCTAGTGGCTCAAATTTCTCGTTTTCGCTTTCGTTATGGTGGAACTCGTCAAATGCCTGTAACCATTCGTGCTCCATATGGTGGGGGAGTTCACACACCTGAATTACACTCTGATTCATTGGAAGGAATGATGGCTCAAGTTCCTGGCTTACGTGTAGTTATTCCTTCTTCTGCTTATGACGCAAAAGGTTTACTCATTTCATCTGTTGAATCGAACGATCCAGTTGTTTTCTTAGAACATTTAAAATTATATCGCTCAGTTAAAGGCGAAGTACCTGAAGAATATTATACTGTACCGTTAGATAAGGCGAATGTAGTCCGTAAAGGAAAAGATATTACTTTAATTGGCTATGGACTAATGGTAGGGTTGGCAGTTAAGGCTGCTGACAAATTAGCACAAGAAGGAATTGAAGCAGAAGTAATCGATTTACGTACCGTAGCTCCTTATGACTTTGAAACAATTCAGTCTTCGATTGCAAAAACTCATCGTGCAGTTGTTTTACAAGAATCGCAACGACTTGCAGGAATTGCTGGTCAGATAGCTTCAGATATTAGTGAACGTTGCTTTATGGATTTAGATGCACCTGTTGCGCGTGTAACCTCACCTGATACTGTTTATACCTTTGGGGCAGCGGAGTCAGTTTGGATACCAGATGAGAATGATATCTATGAACAGGCTCTAGAAACATTTAAATTCTAAAAGGAGGCATTTTGATGTATCAATTTATATTACCTGATGCTGGTGAAGGTACTCATGAAGCAGAAGTGCTCACCTGGCATGTTAAAGTTGGAGATAAGGTTGAAGAAGACCAAATCATTTTGGAAATACAAAGTGATAAAGCTGCTGTTGAATTGCCTTCACCTGTATCCGGAACAATTTCTAAGCTATATGCTGAAGAAGGTGAAATTGCTTTAGTAGGCAAGCCTATTGCCGATATAGCTCTTGAAGGAGAGGAAGTGGGGAGCCAAGTAGAAAATGTTGCTCAACCAGATTCTCAAGATAATCTGGTTGAAGAAAACAGCTCCAATACATCAGATACAGTGGATCTAGTGGAAGAAAAAGATACTAATAGAACGGAAGTTGTATCGGATGATATTCGTAAGATGGCTATTCCTAGAGTACGTAAATATGCTCGTAGCAAGGGGGTTGACCTTTCGAAAGTAATCGGCACAGGAAATCACGGTAAGATTACGATAGAAGATATCGATCATTTCTTAGAAACAGGTCAAACTGTAGCCCCTAGCGAAGAAACTTCAAATAAACAAGTAAGTCAAGCAGTCGTTGAAAATCAAGTGTCTACTTCTAGCGCGACTCCAGTAGCTACTGAAGCAATGGCTGAAGATCGAGTGGAAAAACTGAGCATGATGCGTAGAGTAATTGCTAAAGCCATGGTTGAAAGTAAGCGAGTTTCACCTCACGTAACGGTATTTGATCAAGTAGAAGTTTCAGCTTTAGTGGAACATCGTAATCGAATGAAACAAATTGCTAAGAATAAAGATATTAAGTTAACCTATTCTGCATATTTTGTGAAAGTTCTAGTGGCTATGTTGAAACGTTTCCCAGAACTAAACGCTTCTATGAATCTTGAAAAGGGAGAAATATATTACCATAATTACTATCATATTGGCGTAGCTACCGACACTCCTAAAGGCTTATATGTTCCTATGATTCGTAACGCAGAAAGAAAGAGTCTATTTGAAATAGCTCAAGAAATCCAAACTCTAGCGGATAAAGCTCAAAATGGAGAGTTAGAAACAACAGATATGGATAATGGCTCTATGACTTTAACCAATGTGGGTGGCTTAGCAACAGGTGGAGTTTGGTCTACACCTATTATTAACCAACCTGAAGTAGCTATTTTGGGTGTAGGTCGAATTGAAGAACAATTCTTACCAGATGAAGAGAAGAATCCAGTATTAAAACCTGTGTTAAAATTATCTTTTGCTTTTGACCATCGAGTAGTGGATGGTGTAACCGCTCAAAAAGCAATTAATTTAATGAAAGAATACCTAAATAATCCAGATTTATTATTATCGGAAGGGTGATTGACAAATGGTAGTAGGAGATTTTGCAAAAGAAGCTGATACGATTGTAATTGGATCTGGACCGGGGGGATATGTTGCCGCCATTCGAGCGGCACAAACAGGTCAGAAAGTACTCATCATTGAGAAAGATCAAATAGGGGGAGTATGCTTAAATGTTGGTTGTATTCCTTCAAAAGCAATGATTACGGTCGGAAATGAATACGTTAAGACTAAAAACAAAACGCCTTATGGATTAGAATATGGAGACGCAAGTCTGGATTTTACGGCTCTACAAGATTGGAAGAATAATGAAGTAGTCAAAAAACTAACAGCTGGCGTTCAAGCCTTATTGAAAAAGAATAAAGTGGAAATAATCCATGGCGAAGCAATGTTTACTTCTGACCAGACTGTTCATGTTGTAAAAGAAGGAGAAATGGGCGAGACCTATCAGTTTAAGAATGTGATTATAGCTACTGGTAGTCGTCCAATTGAACTTTCAGGTCTACCATTTAGTGAAAACATTATTGATTCGACAGGACTACTTAATTTAACAGAACTTCCAGCATCCTTAATTATAATTGGTGGCGGCTATATCGGAATGGAATTGGCCGGAGCCTATGCTAATTTAGGTACTAAGGTAACAGTCATTGAAGCAAGTGATCGAATTCTTAATGGTTTTGAAAGTGATTTGACCAAGCCAGTTATTAAACAGATGAAAAACAAGGGTATTGACATAATTACTAAAGCAACCGTTGAATCAGCAGTAGACAAAGAAGGAAAAGTGACCGTTTCATATTCTGTTAAAGAGAAAAAAGAAGACCTTTCAGCTGATAAAGTAGCGGTTTTAGTAGGAAGAGTTCCTAATACGGATCTCTTAAGTTTAGAGTTGGCCGGAGTTAAGGTTGATGATAAAGGTTTAATTCCAGTTAATGAGAAAGGACAAACCAATAAAAATAACATATACGCGATTGGCGATATTGTCGCAGGACCGGCTTTAGCTCATAAAGCGAGTTATGAAGCAAAAGTTGCAGCTGAAGCAATTGCTGGTCATGCAGGAGTAGCAGTTGATTATTCAGTTATTCCAACAGTCTGCTATACTTATCCAGAAATTGCGACAGTCGGATTAACTGAAAAACAAGCTAAGGATCAAGGAATCAATGTCAAAAAAGCAAAATTCATGTTCCAAAGCAATGGTCGTGCTCTATCAATGAATGAAAAAGAAGGATTTGTTCGTTTAATCTCCGATAAAGAAACAAATCGTTTGATAGGGGCTCAAATGGTTGGTCCAGAAGTAAGTGAATTAATTGGAGAAATCACCTTGGCAATTGAAAATTTAATGACAGCTGAAGATTTGGTATTAACAATTCATAACCACCCAAGCCTAACAGAAACCATAATGGATGCTGCTGAAATACTTTTAGATCAAGGAATTCACCAATAGCAAATTAAAAGGAGATTTATATGATGGAAAATAAAATGACCGGTAAACAATTTGCAATGAATATTCTTAATGGTTTAGCTCTAGGTACGGTAATCGTATTAATTCCTGGCGCCCTCTTAACAGAACTGGTTAGAGCTATCGCGCCGGGATCACCTTTATTAGGTGTTCTGGCCATGTCAAACTCTATGCTAGGATTAGTCAGTGGTGTCATGATTGGATTGAATTTTAAATTTAATCCAATCCAAGCTGCCTCAATTGGTCTAGCTGCAATGTATGGAGGGGGTGCGGTTCAATTCGTTGGTGGCGCCCTTACCCTGAATGGAACAGGGGACGTCATTAATGTCGGCTTAACATCTGCATTAGCTGCTTTTGTGATATTATTAATTGGAAACAAGCTAAAATCATACACAATTATTGTAATTCCCACTTTAATGTTAGCTTTAGTAGGGAGTATAGGCCATTGGATTTTGCCTTATGTCAAAGGTATTACTGTGCTAATTGGACAAGGCGTGGCTAGCTTATTAACACTTCAACCGATTATAATGTGTATTTTAATTGCTATTGTTTTTTCGATCTTGATAGTCTCTCCAATTACAACGGTAGGAATTGCTTTAGCTGTAGGACTTTCAGGTATAGGCTCGGGAGCTGGAAACCTTGGTATTTGTGCTTGTGGTTTTGGATTAGCTATTATGGGATGGAATGTAAATGGTTCAGGAACAGCCTTGGCCCACTTTATTGGTTCACCTAAGATGTCAATGCCCATTGTGGTTAAAAATCCTAAGACAATGATTCCGATTATATGTAATGCTGCAGTCTGTGGGATGATGGCTGCTTTGTTCAATATTCAAGGAACACCGATGAGTGCAGGATTTGGTTTTAGTGGACTGGTTGGTCCGATAAATCATCTGAACTTAGTAAGTGGTGGTTTCTCATTGATAAACCTCCTAATTACTTTTGTTGCTTTTGTGGTAGTTCCTGTTAGTTTAGGCTTCGTCTTTAAATACGTTTTTACCCAAGCGGTGCCATTAGTAACCGAGGAAGATTATCGTTTAGAATTATAAAAACAAAGTAAGAAAGAAGGAAAGTTATGTCGTTCATTTCACAAATTAAGTCCTTCAAACAAAAAGAAAGATCTAGCAAAAACAAATTCGTCCTAGCTGTAGTAAAAGCTGCAGACGATGAGGTAATGAAAAGTGCAAAAAAAGCCATTCAAGAAGAAGGCTTGAAGATGATCTTTATTGATGATAAGGAGCAATTAGAAAAAATCATTGCAAATTATCAACTATCAGCAGAAGATTACGAAATCATTGACGAATCCAACGACTCACAGGCAGCTTTTGAAGCAGTTCGTTTAGTCCGTGAAGGTAAAGCTGGTGCGATTATGAAAGGGAAGCTTTCCACCGGAAAGTTATTGAAACAAGTCGTTGCTAAAGAGACAGGAATTGTCAAAAGTGGCTTATTAACCCACATGGCCGTTTTATCCATTCCCAAACTTGATCGTTTGTTAGGCATAAGTGATGGTGGCATGGTTTTGCAACCGAATAAAGAAGAGTATAAAACAATTATCCAACATGGAGTGGAAGTATTTCACAAATTAGGTGTAGAAAAGCCTAAAGTAGCTCTGTTATCTGCAGCTGAAACCTTAATTCCTAAATTGCCATCTTCTGTTAACTTTGCTGAAATCGCTGAGGAGTCAGATAATTCGCAGGCAATTATAGAAGGCCCCTTATCTTTAGATATTAGTTTATCACCGACAAGTGCAGCAGAAAAAAATTGGTCTGGAGCAATTAGAGGAGATGCTGATTTAATCATTGCTTCAGATATTGTCGCTGGTAATAGTCTATCCAAGTCACTCTTGCTATTTGGTGACGGCGAGATGGCTGGTATTATAATGGGAGCGCGCGTACCGATTATCTTAACTTCGAGAAGTGCTTCGGCTAGTGAAAAATATGCCTCTATTCTATTAGCTCAGTTAATGATGGATAAGGGGGAATAAAATGAACAAAATTATTGTCATTAATCCGGGAGCTACATCAACTAAGATAGCTTATTTTGAAAACGATCAAGAAATCTGGAAAGATGAAATTCTCTATACTAATGAGGAAATCAGTCATTTTCCACATGTTTTTGATCAGTTTGAAATGCGTTCCCAAGATGTTTTATCATTATTAGAAGAGCATCATTTAACCAAAGACCTTGACACTGCCGTAGGCCGTGGAGGGGGCATTGGTCCAGTGAAGTCAGGGGCTATTCTAGTTGATAACGAGCTATTAGATCGTCTAGAATTCCATCCAGTTATTGAACATGCTTCAAACCTAGGTGCCAAATTAGCACAAGCCGTAATCAATCACTTTGGGAAACCGGGTACCAACGCATATATATATGATCCAATTACAGTCGACTCAATGTCAGACGTAGCTAGACTGACTGGCATAAAAGGAGTGAGTCGTAAAAGTATTGGACATCATTTGAATATGCGGGCGGTTGCTAGACGAGTAGCGAGTGATATGGGGAAAAGTTATCAAGAGGCTAAAATTATAGTGGTTCATATGGGAGGAGGCTGTTCAGCTAGTGCTCATCAAGGTGGTGAAATTGTTGATTTTATTTCAGACGATGAGGTAATGTTCTCAGCAGAACGCTCTGGTGGAATTGCTATTAAAAATTTAATCCCTCTAATCAAAGAAAGGGGAGTCGATGCGTTTTATAAATTTGCTAGAAACGAAGCAGGCTTATACTCTTATTTTCAAACAAAGGATTTAAGATTGATCGAGCAACGAGCTGTTGATGGAGATGAAGAAGCTAAGTTAGTACTTGAAGCTATGGCTTTAGGGATTGCGAAAACAATCGCTTGTTTGGCAGCTACGATAGGCGGTCCAGTTGATGCCGTTTCAATGACAGGTGGAATGGCTCATTCGGAATTTTTAAGAAATGAAGTCAAGAAAAGAACAGCATTTATTGGTCCGTTTATTCCATTCCCAGGAGAATTTGAAATGATTGCCTTAGCAAAAGGTGGTAACCGCGTCTTAAATCAGGAAGAGACCGCACATCGTTTAGCAGAAATGGGTTAATTTGATTTTATGATGGATATAAATTCATTCATCGCTGGTGTCAATGTATAATTATTTCGCAAAGCAATACCAATCGGATAATAGTTATTGCGATCTTCCAAGGGAACCCAAGCGAGTTCTTCTAATTTGCTTAAAGGCTTAAACTCACTCGGTAAAATGCAGATTGAGTTTAAGCTTTTTAAGCTATGAGTAAGCACTTCCCAATCATTGTTGACTAGAACAATATTTGGATCGAACCCAACCTTGCGACAGCGTTTAGGTAACATTTCACCTAGCATAAAATTATCAGTTAGATTACAGAAATTTTCGTCTCTTAAATCTTTAAATTCAAGCGAAGCACGACTAGAGAGTGGGTTGCTTTTAGGTAGAACAACACTGACCTTATATCCTTGAGTGGTCGTGTTTAAAGGTTCAATATGAATGCCTTCTTCAATCTTAGGAAAAGAAACGAGGCCAATGTCAATTGTACCCTCAGCAAGCAATTGTTGAAGATGACGAGACCCATCTTGAACTAGGACCAATTCCAAGTTGGAATGGGTAGCAATAAATTTTGATATTTGAGGCATGAATTGAATGGCAAAGAGAGAAGTTAATCCGACTTTCATTATTTCAGCTGGATTATGATTATAGCCTTGAATTTCAAGAACTAGTTCATCGAAAGCTTCGGTCAAGTTTTTCCCCCTGTCATAAAGAATTTTACCGGTATGAGTAAGCGTCATTTCTTTTTCTGAATAAGTAAAAAGTTGTGTATCTAGTTCCAGTTCAATTTTTTTAATTGCTTGGGAAAGTGTAGGTTGAGTAATAAAAAGACTTTTAGCAGCGTGAGAAATGTTTTTTGTTTCTGCTACAGCAATAAAATATTTAATCTGACGTATATCCAAGATAGACACCTCCTTTTAGATTTTTTAAATTCATTATATCAAATGACGGCTATTTCTACTAATAAAGCTAATTTTTGTTTAATAGATTGTTTTGTTTTTTGCATTATGATTGATTTTATGAGAGCTTGAATATTGTTATAGTTTCCTCAAAAGCTAATAAAAATAGAGATCCTTCTTTGATTTGTCTGGCAGGATCTCTATTTAGTTTGTTTTATTTAATTGCTCCATCAACCATGCCTTTAAGGATTTGTTTTTGAGCAAAGAGGAAAACAATAATGATTGGAATCATAATCATTAAGGATGAAGATAAAATCATATCCCACTGTTTAGTGTAGGAACCGGCAAAGTTTGAAATAGCAATCGGTAATGTTTGAATGTCATTACCGACACCTAACAATTGCATCGGCAGTAAGAAATCATTCCAGATCCAAATGCCATTTAAAATAATAATCGTAACATAGATTGGTTTCATAATGGGCATGACTACATAAAAGAAAGTTTGTAGTTTGTTAGCACCATCTATTTCGGCAGCTTCTTCAATCTCAAGTGGGACACCCTTTAAAAAACCATGAAACATAAAGACAGACATGCCCATTCCAAAGCCAATGTAGGCCAAGATTATCCCAGGATAAGATCTCAAGAGTGAGAAATTCATTAGGGGTTCAGTTACATTCATGGATAGGATTCTAAACCAAGTAATCAGTGGATACATGACGACTTGGAAAGGGATAACCATTGAAGCCACAAACATATAAAAAATGAGTGAAGAAGTTTTTGATTTGTATCTCACTAATCCCCAAGCAGCTAATGAACTGACCAGACTAATTAGAGCCAAGGAAGTGACAGTAATAATTACTGATGATAAAAAAGAACTAGGATAATCAATAGAGGGGTTGTTCCAAATAGTAAGGAAGTTTTCCCATATTTGTCCCCAATTTTCAGGCAGTGAGAGTGGATTGACTAATATTTCGCGAGAGGATTTGGCTGAGTTAATAAATATTAACAGTAAGGGGCTGATAAATAAGACAAAAACTAAGAGGGCGAACAACTCCAAGAAAAACTTTTTCCATTTGATAATTGACATTACATTTCGACCTCCTGACGTTTTGTAATATAAGTCTGACTAAGACTAATAATGACTAGAATAACAAAAAGAATTACTGCTCGAGCTTGACCATAAGCTAAATTATTTTCAACAGAAGCAGTATTATAAATATTCATAGTGATAAACTCAGTAGACTTGATGGCTTCACTATTCCACATCATAGAAGGGCCACCACCCGTCAAGGAGTAATTGACATCGAATATTTTAAAGGAATTATTAATGGTTAAAAATAAAGAAACAGTAAATGATGGCATAATCATTGGTAAAGTAATGTGGCGTAGCTTTCCCCACCAATTGGCTCCATCTAAGGAAGCAGATTCATACAATGAACGAGGAACGTTTTGCAAGCCCGCGTAATAAATCATCATAATATAACCGGCATATTGCCAAGTTGAAGTTAAAACCAAGGCAGAAACAGCTAGACGCGGAGAACCTAAGAAGAGATTTTCAACCAGCCAATCGAAAGCCAACAATTCTCCAACTTGAGGAAAAACATTATTATAGATAAATTGCCAAATATAACCCAAGACAATTCCACCAATTAGATTAGGAACAAAGAAGCCCGCACGATAAATATCTCTACCTTTAACTTGACTAGAAACAATCATAGCTAAAGTAAAAGCGACTAAATTAATAATAATTATATTAAAAAAAGCAAAAATAAAGGTAACCATCAGAGAATAACGAAAACGAGAATCGGCAAAACTTTCTTTATAATTACCTAAACCAATAAAATCTGCAACAGGCTTAATAATCCCGCCCCAATTCGTAAATGAATAATAAATGCCCATCACGAAGGGAATGAAAATCACTAAAGTAAGTGCAATAAAAGCAGGGGCCACTAAAAAAATAAAATTGCGACGCTGCCGTTTACTACGAGATTTTTTATGAGAGGCAGATGCCATAAGAACCCTCCTTATAAATGAAGGAACTAGAAGAAACCCTCTAGTCCCTTTAAGAACACTGCTAAATTAACCTTTTATTCTGAAAGTTGTGAAATTTCTTCAGACATTAGTTGAATGAATTCATCTTTGTCAATGTTACCTTGAGCAAATTGACCATAGATAGGGCCTAGGTTATTCATACCGAAACCATCAGGCATAAAATAAGTCGAATCAAAGGAGTAAACTGGCTTTTCATCAACAATCCATTGTGCTAAGAATGCAGACATTGGCGCTTGTGGTGTTTCTTCAGTGGTTGAGAAAGGTGAGATCATATTGGCTTGGTTTACAATATAGTCTTGACCTTCAGGAGTATCCACCATGTCTTGGAAGAATTTATTGATAGATTCCATTGCGCCAGATTCTTTATTCACAACATAATATGATGGAGCACCAATAAAGAGACCATCAGCATTTGCATCAGTTCCTAGTGTTTGATAAGGAATGAAGCCCATTTTGAAATCAGCCTCTAATTCTGCTAAGTTGGGATCTTTCCAGTTTCCTTGATGAAGGAAAGCTGCTTGCCCTGTAGCAAAAGCAATATCCATGTCTTCTTGTGTACCTACTGTTAACATTTGCTTGTCAGTATGTTGGAAGAGAAGCTCTACCCAATCCGCATAGTTTGCCATACGGTCTTCATCGACTTCACCTTTAAGGGTCATTTCTGTAACAGTACGGTCACCATTTTCTAAACCGGATCCAAGATAAGCGTTGAAGTCATGATTACCCATAATCCATGTTTCGCCTTCTTTAGTAGCATTTGCTACAACTGAAGTCAGTCCTAATTCTTCTTTACGATTTTCTAAATCTTCAAAAGCAGATTTGACTGCTTCAAAAGAATCTAAACTAGCTGGATCAATGCCTGCTTTTTCTAAAAGGTCTGCATTATAAGCTAAACCATAGCCTTCAACTGAAACAGGGAAACCATAGACTTCATCACCTTGTTTAAATTCAAATTCAGTTTGATCAATCCAATCACCTTCAAGAGGAGTGAGGAAATCAGCCCAGATATCGTAGCCTCCTTGCCCTTCAATAACAAAGACATCAGGACCGTCACCCGCTGTGAAATCTGATTTCAATTGGTCACCTAGAGTACAGGAACCAGAACAGACTTTAACTGTAACATCCACTCCATTAGCCTCACCCCATGTTTTAGCATAGTTAGTTAAAGCCTCTTGAGTTTCACTTTTGTTAGAATAGAGCGTAAAAGCATCAGGACTGTCAGACGCAGCTGAAGCGCTCGGCAGAGATATGAGAGAACTAGCCGCTAAAATCAAGCTAGCCTTAGAAATTTTTGATAGAATTGTCATGGTATTCCTCCTATAATTTTAACTTTTGTTATAATAATTATAGCTTTAAGAATAAAGGTTTGCAATCGTTTGCAAAATTAAAAAAAAAGTTACAAACAGGAGGACTAGGATGGCTAAAGAAAGTGCATTAGAGTTAAGGAAGCTGGTAATTTACAGTATATTTACCCGTAACTTTTCAAAAGAAGGTAGTTTTAAAGAGGTGGAAGCTGAAATTCCACGTTTAAAAAAGTTAGGGGTTGATATGATTTGGTTTTTGCCTCATTATCCGATCGGAAAGATTAAACGAAAGGGCACAAAAGGATCACCCTATGCCATAAAAGACTATCGCGGCATTCACTCAGAGTTAGGTAGTCGCGAGGATTTTATTCATTTAGTGGATCAAATTCATCAAGCGGGTATGAAAGTGATGATTGATATCGTTTATAATCATACCTCTCCAGACAGTCTTTTAAGCAATCAAAAATCTCAATGGTTTTATCAAAAACCAGACGGCAGTTTTAGTAATCAGATTGGTGATTGGACAGATATTATCGATTTGGATTATAATGACAATTTTGACTTATGGGATTATCAAATTGAGACTTTAATGGACTATGCCAAAATCGTTGATGGTTTTCGCTGTGATGTAGCTTCTTTAATTCCTTTAGATTTTTGGTTGGCTGCTCGTGAAGCAGTTAAAGAAGTTAATCCTGACTTAGTGTGGTTAGCAGAGAGCGTTGAGCCTTCATTTATTCTCGAAACAAGAAAACAAGCTATGACCGGACTGTCAGACTCCGAAGTCTATCAAGCTTTTGATTTGACCTATGATTATGATATTTTTAATGATTGGGTTGCTTATTTAGAAGAAAATCAACCTTTATCTGCTTACCTTACTAGTTTAAATCGACAAAATTGGATTTATCCTGCCAACTTCACTAAATTACGTTTTTTAGAAAATCATGATCAAAAACGTATTGCAGCAAGAATTAAGGATAAGCACTCGTTAGAACAAATAACAGCCTTTAACCTCTTTTTACGTGGTGCGCATTTAATCTATAATGGACAAGAGATTCAAGCTAATCATTTACCTAATCTTTTTGAAAAAGATCCAATCGACTGGTCTAATGAGTCGACTTTTTCAGAGTATTTAGCGGACTTAATCCAAATTAAAAAGGAGTATATTCCTTGTGAAGGAAGTTTTGAAGTGGGTGGCGATGATGACTTAGAAGCTGTTTGGGTTAAGTATCAAAACCATGAAGAATGTTTGATGGGGATCTTTGCTTTGAATAAAGAAAAACATGGTTCGATTAAAATACCACTTGCTGATGGAGCATATCGTCATCTATTAGAGGATAGATGGATAAAAGTTAATGATGGAGAAATAGCCTTATCCGATAGACCTCAATACCTCACTTATAAAGAAGATTAAAGCCAAGCCTCATATCAAAACAAATTGGTATAAGGGTACATTTGTTATATGCTGAAACATCAATAAGATTTGATGTGAGGTGATAAAATGGAAGATTTAAAGGTGATGGTTGATTAAGACAAAGCGTTAAGTGATGAGAATCGTTTAGTTATTTTGCAGCTTTTGAAGAAGGGGGAACAGTGTGCTTGTGTATTACTTGAGCAACTTGACCATTCTCCATCGGGATTGTCTTACCACATGAAAAAAATAGTTGGATCAGGCATTGTTAAAGAGCGTCAGGAAGGGAAATGGGTTTACGATCGTATTTCTAATCAAGGGCGAAATCGCTTTATGTCAAATCTCAATGTTTTAACTAAGCCTACTGATAGAGAAATCAACAAGTTTTAAGCAGTTAGCTATTTAAAGGAGTTGTAAAATGAAAAAAGTAGCATTTGTCTGTGTTCATAACTCATGTCGAAGCCAAATAGCAGAAGCGCTTGCCAAACGTTATGGTCAAGGTGTAATTGAGGCATATTCAGCTGGAACGGAAGAAAAAGATCAAATTAATCAAGAGGCTGTGCGTTTAATGAAAGATATCTACCAGATAGATATGGAAGCTAACCAGCAGCCTAAATTAATCACTGAACTAGCTGAAATCGACTATTTGATCACTATGGGCTGTAATGTGAATTGTCCGTTTCTTCCTTTTAATGATCGCAAAGAGGATTGGGGCTTAGAAGATCCCAGTGGTAAATCAGATGAAGCATTTAAAGAAGTGATTGCTTCGATTGATCAAAAAGTCAAAGAATTAGTTGCCGAAATTAGTCAATTATAGGAGGTTTTTTATGAATCAAGTTGAAATGAAATCGTTTGAAAAAAACTTAACCTTATGGGTGTTGGTTTGTATGATGATGGGTGTGTTAATTGGAAAATTCATTCCTCAAATACCAGTCTTTCTCGGGCAATTTGAATTCTATAATGTTTCCATTCCTACAACTATTCTCCTATGGATTATGATTTACCCTATGATGTTGAAAATAGATTTTAATAGTGTTAAGAATATTGGAAAAAATCCTAAGGGCTTATATATTACTTGGATGGTCAACTGGGTGATCAAACCACTTACCATGTATTTTATCGCTTATTTATTCTTTAATATTATCTATGGTCGTTTCTTATCAGCTGAATTAGCTTCTGAATATGTAGCGGGTGCCGTTCTCTTAGGAGCAGCTCCATGTACTGCTATGGTCTTTGTTTGGTCGAAATTGACTCGAGGAAACAGTGCTTATACTTTGGTTCAAGTGGCAACCAATGATTTGATCCTTTTAGTAGCTTATGTGCCAATTGTTAGTTTCTTATTAAAGATGGGGAATATTGCTATTCCTTGGGAGACGCTATTATTATCTATTGTACTTTTTATTGTTATTCCGCTTTTAATGAGTATGGTTACACGTCGCATTATTATCTCAAATAAAGGCAATGATTACTTAGAGAATACCTTTATTCCATCTTTTGATCGTTACACTTCTTTAGGCCTATTATTGACTTTGATTATTATTTTCTCTTTCCAAGGTAACCATATTATGAATCAGCCGCTTAATATTCTATTGATTTCTATTCCTTTGATTATTCAAACTTTACTAATCTTTGGAATTACTTTTGCTATAGCATATAAAGTCAACCTGCCATACTCAATAGCAGCACCTTGCGGCATGATTGGTGCTTCTAACTTTTTTGAATTAGCGGTAGCGGTAGCTATTTCACTTTTTGGACTTTCTTCTGGAGCTACTTTAACGACTGTTGTCGGTGTCTTAGTAGAGGTGCCTGTTATGTTAATGTTAGTTCGCTTTGCTAATAGTAAGCAACATTGTTTTAGAAAAGAAGAGCAATCCATTTAATAGATTGCTTTTTCAGCTAGCATTCGATTAAATAAATTGCTATGATATAATGAATATAAATAATTTCAAGGGGTGAGTAAGATGGATGCTGGAGAAGATGTTCGAGTCTGGAGTAACAAGAATTATAAAAAAAGACATTCACTATCAGCATCGCTTACTCGCCTTGCTTTTAGTGGGTGTTCTTTAATTGTTTAACTATAAAAATGACAGTGATTTGTAAAATCACATATAAATGAAAGAATTTTCATTTAGGAGGGAAACAAATGAAGAAATACCAAATCGATCAAATTAATCATTTACAAGAAAAAATCAATCGCATGGACCCAATTGATATTGCTGAACAATTTGATAACTTAACGGCCTATGAAATTGCTTTAAGGATTAAATTGTTGAGTAAAGATCTATTAGCGGATACTTTTGCCGAGCTGAGTAAAGAAAAGAAAATGGAAATCATTGAGATTCTATCTGATGAAGATACTGGTGAATTGATCAAAGAACTTGATGAAAATGAACTAGTTGACACTTTGCAAGAATTACCAGCCAATATGGTAAAAAAAATCATGCAATACTTTGTCACCGAAGATCGGCGACCAATTATTAATCAATTGTTGGGTTATCCAGAAGAAAGCGTCGGATCAGTGATGACCGTTAACTTTTTAGCTGCAAAAGAACGCTTGACCCTTAAAGAAATATATAATCTGGTACTCCAATCAGACCTAGATGCCAATAAATTAGAACAAATCTGGATTACAGATGGATCGCTACGCTTGTTAGGATTTATTCATTTGGGTGATTTAATTCGTTATCCTCAAGCTGAAGTATCTGACTTATTAAAGGGCTTAACACGCACAGTATCAGCTAAAGATGATCAAGAAGTGGTAGCTAAATTGGCTCAAAAATATGACTTGTCAGAAATACCGGTTGTCGATTCAGAAAATCGTTTAGTAGGTACTGTTCCTGTTGAATGGGCCATTGATATCTTAGCAGAAGAGTACCATGAAGACTTCGGAAACATTCACGGGATCAATGACGTGGAAGAAACGCATTATTTAAAACAATCTGATTTGTCGATAGCCCGCAGTCGAATTACCTGGTTAATCATTTGTTTAATTACTGCATCTGTCACGGGTTTTATAATTCAACGCTATGAAGTGACTTTAGCTACCAACGTAGCTTTAGCCATGTATATACCGATGTTAATGGATAGTGGGGGGAATGCAGGAAGTCAGTCCTCGACTACTATTATAAGAGCCCTATATTTAGGAGAATTACAAGGTGTTTCTTTTGTGAAAATTTTACTAAAAGAACTTAGGATAGGTTTTATTGTTGGACTTGCCTTGGTTGTGGTCAATATGTTAAGAATTTTAATTTTAGATTCTGTTTCATTCCAAGTGAATCTGGTCGTATCGATCACTTTATTAATGACCGTCATGTTATCCAAAGTAATCGGTGGTTTATTACCAATTTTGGCAGACAAATTAAAGATCGACCCTACTGTTATGGCAGGTCCTTTAATTACGACGATTGTTGATACTGCATCCTTACTAGTATATTTTGAAGTAGCTAGTCGTTTATTGAATATTTAATCCAGTGAAAACCATCTTGTTGCTAAAAGACACTGCACCCCATAAATGGGACAGAATAAAAACACCTTTCACACGAATTCTGAACGGCTCCTTGTTAAGTAGATAGGTAAAAAAGTAAATTTTATGCACCTATGGATTTTATCCGTAGGTGTTTTTATGTTGGTCTCACTATTTGGGGTCAGTTCTAAAAACAACAAGATGGTTTTTATATTAAATACGAATTTGAGTCCATTTTCCTGCCTTAAATCGGTGGCGCATAAGAAGAAAGCGTGAAAATTGATCAGATAGTACACCGATCCAAATGCCAGCGAGTCCGAGCTTAAAAATATTGACCAAAATAAGAGTAACTGCGGTACGAATAATGGATGCTGAAATAATTCCTACGAATAAGGTATATTTAACATCACCACCTGATCTAAGACAACCTGCATAAATGATTTGTGAGATCTGTAATAGAACAATGACCATAGTGAATTGAATAACAATAATAGATTGGTCAATCAACTGAGGGTCCCTGAAGTAAATACCCATTAAATCGCGTCCGAAGAAGAATAAAAAGGCTGAGAGTATTATAGAAATAACAAGTCCTATTCGTTGGCAAATTTGACCAAATTCAATCGCTACTTTAGGTTTTTCTTCACCTAAGGCCTTACCTGCAAGAGCAACAGCCGCTACCTGCATTCCATCCGCAAAAGAAAATCCTAAACCCAAAATATTCATACCAGCATTATGGATTGCGAAAGTGTTTGTTCCTAAGCTAGCAGCAGTTAATGCAGTGGCTAAGAAACCAATCCGCATCGCTAAGTTTTCGATATACATAGATGATGAGAGCTTCCCAATCGTTTTAGCAACATTGAAATCAAAATGAACTTTGTTTTTCAAGAGATACCTAACTTGAATCAAACTATGAGGTTTAAATAATGAGCGTACACTCATAAACATTGCTACGACTGAACCGAGTACAGTCGCAATAGCCGCTCCTTTAATACCTAAAGCCGGGAAGCCAAACTTACCACCAATTAATAGGTAGTTAAAGAAGACGTTCAAGACAGAAGAAGTCAGGTTAGTGACAAAAGCTATTTTGGTATTACCACTTCCTCTTTGAGCGGCATTGATCGTCATAGCAATTAAGTTAAAGACCATGCCACCCATAATAATTTGATAATAAAGAACTGCAGAAGGGTGAGTATCTGGTTGACTACCTGCTAAGTGGATAATATCACTGGCAAAGAAAACAGTGATCAAACTAAAAAGTAAACATAATATAAGAGTTAGAATCATGGCGGTAAGAAAAACGCTATTAGCACCCATTTTATCTTTTTGACCTCGACGTCTAGCAACTAAAGACGAAACGGCTATATTAATCGAAATAAAAATTGCTAAGGCAATAAATTTTGGTTGAGTGGTTAAACCAACGGCTGCAATGGCATAGCTTCCTAAACTTCCTACCATCATGGTATCTATCATCCCCGCTAAGGCAATAAAAAAAGACTCCAAGACCGAAGGCCAAGCCATTTTTAAGGCTGTTAAATAATATTTTTTGTTCATTTTAAATCATCCTTTATTTAACTTTGTAAAAAAAGTATTCAACTACAATCCTATAACTTTGCTGTCTATATTACCAGAAAATTGCCCCCTTTGTTTCTACCAACGGAGTTTGAATAGGTTTGAATTAATATCAGTAGAATAGCTACTTATGCTATAATGTTTGAGAATGGACGGAGAAGGAGTGCCACAATGATTCAAAATATTAAAATTAGTGACAAAGAACATGATCAATTTGTAAAAGAACATTCTAATGGCGATATGTGCCAACTATCCTCTTGGGGAAAAGTAAAACAAGCTTTTGGTTGGAAGTGGTCAAGAGTTAGTGTGGGAACTGATGCCCAAGTGACAGGCGCCGCTTCCTTATTATATAAAGAAATCCCATTGATCAAACGGTCTATCTGTTATGTTTCAAGGGGATTCGTGGTCGATTGGTTCGATGATGAATCGGTCAAAGCATTGTTAGAAGCGGTAAAAGAAGATGCTAAAAAACACCGCGCTTTTCTAATAAAAATAGATCCTGATATAGAAGAATCAACAGCTGGTCTATTAGAACAAATTGAATCCTTTGGCTTTAAGCATCAAGGGTTCACTTTTGGCTTTAAAGAGGCGGCTCAACCGCGCTTTCATATGGTAACTGATATTAATAAGAATGAAAAAGAACTCTTAAAATCTTTTCAAGGTCGAACGCGAACTAATGTCAGAAAAGCCAATAAGTATGGCTTTGATTTAGAAGATGCTCCTGAGAGTAAGATGTCTATTTTCTATGACATCATGAAAGTTACTGGTGATCGAGATGGCTTTTTAATTCGTGATCTTTCATATTTTAAACGCATTTATCAAGAAATGAATCCTCCTCATGAAGCCAAGCTCTTTTTAGTAAAATTGAATCCAGACCAAGCAATCAAAGGGCTCGAACAAGATGTTAAAAACCGCCAAAAAGAACAGAAGAATTTGTCGAAGAAAGAAATCAGTGAAGGAATTCTGCAACAGTTAGAGCAAATCGAACAGTCGATTGCAAATACTTACGATTTAATAGAATCCTTAAAGCAGGCAGAAAACGAAAGTGAAGAAACCATCTATTTATCAGGAGCAATCTACGTTCAATGTGGACGCAAGGCCTATTATTTATATGGTGCATCTTCTAACCAATTCCGTGATTTATTACCTAATTACTTCATGCAATGGGAAATGATGCGTTATGCTCAAGAACAGGGGTGTTTATCGTATGATTTTGGAGGGGTGTCGGGTATGGAGGGGCATCCAGAGGATGACGCACCTGGTTTGTTTGAATTTAAAAAGCGATGGGGAGCTAATAAAAGAGCTCGAATCGGTGAGTTTGATTACGTACTTTCGCCAATACTTACTAAATTATATCGCTTTGCCTTTTCTTTAAGAGCGCGATTGATTCAGCTTAGAAATCGGTAACGGCTTTATTTTAACGAAAGTTAAAATGGATATTAGCAAGCTACTTCTAGGGGTTCAAATTTTAAGTGAGTTACATATGAAATTAAGATTATATTTAAAATACTATTCGAACACTTGAAGTAGAAATATTGAATTAAATTCTTCCTTATTATTTTATGGCTAGTAATATATAATAGCCCAACTTATATTTTTATTTCTAAGATTCACTTAATTTCATTTAATTAGAATGTGAGAGCGGATCAATTGGAAGATTTTTCACCTATGCTATAATATCAAAGAAAGATGGAGAAGGAGTTCCACAATGATTCGAAATATTATAATTAGTGATACTGAACATGATCAATTTGTAAAAGACCACCCCAATGGCGATATGTGTCAATTGTCTTCTTGGGCCAAAATAAAACAATCTTTAGGTTGGAAGTGGTCGAGAGTTAGTGTGGGCCATGAAGACCGAGTGACAGGAGTTGCATCCTTATTATATAAAGAAATTCCTATTATCAAACGTTCTATTTGTTATGTGTCTAGGGGATTCGTGGTCGATTGGTTCGATAACGAATCAGTTAAAGCCCTTCTAGAAGTGGTTAAAGAAGATGCAAAACAACATAATGCTTTTTTAATCAAAATTGATCCAGTTCTAGAAGAGTCCACCCCTCATTTATTAGAACAGATTGAAAGCTATGGATTTAATCATCAAGGGTTTACCTTTGGTTTTAAAGAGGCGATTCAGCCCCGTTTCCATATGATTACAGATTTGAATAAAAGTGAAAAAGAAATACTGGATTCATTTCAAGGATTGACTCGTACTAATATTCGAAGAGCTAATAAATATGGCTTTATTCTAGAAGAGGCGCCTATAAGTAAAATGGCTATTTTTTACAATCTTATGAAAGAAACAGGTGCAAGAGGGAAGTTCTGGATTCGAGATATAAGTTATTTCGAGCAAATTTATAATGAAATGAATCCAAAAGGAGAAGCACAATTTTACTTAGTGAGGTTAGATCCAAAAGCAGCCATAGAAGGATTAGATGCTAATGATAAGAATCGTCAAAAAGAATTGAAAAGTCTCAAAAAGAAAAAACCAACTCCAGAATTTGAACAACAAATCAAACATTTAGAAGAAGCGATTGAAAAATCTGCTCATCAGAAAAAAACTCTTGAGCAAATTGCTCAAGAAAATCCAGCCGGCTATTACTTATCAGGAGCCATTTTCGTTCAATCAGGTGGGAAAGGCTATTATTTATATGGTGCCTCATCTAATCAACTACGTGAATTACTACCGAATGACTTTATGGTTTGGGAAATGATGCGTCAAGCGAAAAAGCGGGGATGCCATTCATTTGACTTGGGAGCAATTTCTGGCTTAGAAGATAAGCATGAAGATGATGCACCTGGACTGTATAATTTTAAGAAACGTTGGGGTGCCGTTAAAAGTGCTCGAATTGGTGAGTTTGATTATGAATTATCGCATTTTATTTCAATCTTATATCGTCAATTATTTAAGTTGCGCCAAATTTACTTTAATTGGCAAAAGAATTGAAAATAATAGTCGTAAAGAACGATAACTGACAAATTGTAATAGATTATTACTAGAATATTCATAAATACATGATATACTAGAATCTCGAAAGGGAGGTAATTTTGTGAAATTTTTAAAACGCTCACTGGTAACAATAATGATAGTAAGCCTAATCTTTGGTTTAGTATATGCAGGTGGAATCGGCTATTATTCTAATCGTTTTCAAGCAAATACTAAAGTGGGACAAATTGATGTAAGTAACTTGACACTCCCTCAAGCAGAGGAAAAAATAGAAAAATATGTACTAGATCAACAAATTGAATTTTTTGAAAATGATCGGTCAGTAGCAAGTATTAAAATGAAGGATTTACAGCCTCAAATTGACCAATCTGCTAAATTGGAAGAGCTTTATAATAATCAAAATCCAAATGCTTGGTTAAATTATTACTTTAAAGGTCAAAGTTTTGAAGACACCTCTTTAACTGACATACAGATCGATTACCAAGTATTACAGGATAAATTAGAGGCCCAAGGCTTAGATAATAATAAGCGTTCCGCTTCACAAGATGCCTTTATCGACTATTCAGAAGCAGAAGGCTACCATGTTGTTGAAGAAAAACAGGGAACTCAGATTGATGAGGAAGCTTTAAAAAATGGTATGATGGCTCAGATTCAAGCGGGTAATTCTAACGTAGAATTAAATCAATATTACAAAAAGCCTACAATGACCAGTCAAGATAGCAAAATTGAAGAATTTTTGGAACAAATTCAAGATGTTGTAGATACAGAGATAACTTTAGAGATTGATGGCAACGAAGAAGTCATTCCTAAGAAAGAAATTGAAAAGTGGCTGCATTTTGATGAAAACAATCAAATCGTTTTCGATGAAAATATGATTATGGAATTCTTAAAAACATACAATGATAAGTATTCATCTTACTTAAATCCTCGTTCCTTTAATTCTACTTTACGAGGTCAAGTTACAGTACAACCTGGTACTTTAGGATGGTCAATTGATCGACAAGCTGAAGCGAGTCAAATTGTAGAAGATTTGCAAAAAGGCGAGGACGTACGTCGCGATCCAGTAGTAGTAGGAAGCGGTTATGGAAGTGGTGGCGATGATATTGGTTCAACTTATGTTGAAGTAGACTTAGCTAACCAAACAATGTTTATCTATATTAATGGTCAACTTTTCACACAAACACCGATTGTTTCAGGAAAAGATGGGGCTGAAACAGTTCCAGGCGCTTATGCAATTTGGAGCAAGGAAAGAGATCGGTATTTAGAAGGATATGACTGGGTAAACGAAAAAGACTATAAAGTACATGTGGATTATTGGATGCCGTTTGATACTGTTGGTCAAGGTATTCATGATACTGCTAGTAGACCGGCCTATGGTGGAGATATCTATCGTTCTAATGGATCAATGGGATGTATCAATACTCCACCAGCAGTTATGCAACAAGTTTATAACGCTTTAGAAGTTGGTACGCCTGTCATTGTTTTCTAATTTATGCAATTTTTTTAAATACAAGCATCAGCATATGTGAACAATCACATATGCTGATGCTTGTTTTTTATTTTGAAGAAACTGCGGCAGGTTAAAAACTTAAAAATAGGCGAGTATAAACACTGACATTCTTAAATACCTTGGAGGTAGCCATGAAGATTATTGAAATTTCTTATGATGAACTTGCACATTTTTTAGCTAATAAAAGTGGCTTTTCTTTTTTACAAACAGCTCAAATGGCTAAAGTTTTAGTTGCTCGCGGTTTTCAGGAAAAACGTTTAGCTTTAGAAAATGCAGGAGTTATAAAAGCTGTGGGATTGGCTTATAGCCAAAAGGTCTTCGCCGGTAAAAGAATGGAATTAATGGCAGGGACTTTTGCAGCAGAAGAACAGTATGAATCACTTTTCTACCAGCATCTAAAGTTATATGCCAAACGCATGAAAATCACGGAGGTGATTATTCAACCTAATCACAAGGATCATCTCTATAATAGTGAAGCAACAACCATTAAGGATTTAGAAGCAATACCAAGCTATTTTGATGAATTAGGTTATACTAGAGAAAAGTCAAATGTCTACAATATGCAAGGAATGCCGACTTTCCAATATTTAAAAGATTTAAGTGCTTTTACATCAGAAGATGAAAAATTGCTTTTAAAATCTTTTAATAAAAATAGTCAAAGAAAGATTAAAAAGGCTAAGCAGTTTGGTCTTTCGATACGAACAATGGACTATGAAGAAATGGAAGATTTCTGCAGAATAACTAGGGAAACCGTTCAAAGACAGGACTTTGGAGATAAATCACTAGATTATTATCAAGCAATGTATAAAAACTTTAAGGATCAAGTTGAGTTTTTAGTAGCTGAGATCAATCTTCCTAAAGCCATTGAAAAACTAAAAAGACAAATCAATGAATTAAACCCCAAAAAAGTTCAAGATCAAGACCGAATCAAGTCATTAGAGAAAGATATAGAAATGGTTCAAGCCATTCAAGATGAAGAGAAAAAAGAAATTATTCCTTTAGCAAATATGTTAATAGTTTATTTAGATCAAGAAGCAACTTATTTTCTGGGGGGATCGCTAGAATCTTATCAAAAGTTTTCAGCTCCATTTCTATTACAATATGAAGCCATGATGCGAACAATTAAAAAAGGGATTCCTTATTATAATTTTTATGGAATTGAGGGGGAATTTGATGGAAGTGATGGCGTTATGCGTTTTAAACAAAATTTCAATGGTTTTATTCTTGAAAAAACGGGCGTTTTCTTCTATCGTCCGTTCCCACTTTATTATAAATTGACTCACTCTTTAAAAAGAATAGTATTTGGCTTAATTCCAAAAAAATAATGCAAAATGGGATAAAAACCATCTGCAATAAACAGGAGGTTTTTGTGCAGAAAATAAAGCGTTTTCCTTTTAGAATATTGAATATCTGATATAATTGAAGAGAAATAATTAGAATCTGGAGAAAGGTAAAAGAATGGATATTAGACAACTAAAGTATTTCGTTGAAATTGTTCAGTCAGATTGCAATATGACTAGAGCAGCTAAGCACCTTTTTGTTAGCCAATCTGCACTTAGTCAAATAATTTCTTCATTTGAAGAAGCTCATAATTTAGACCTTTTTTATCGCGAAAGAGGTCGCTTGGTAGGACTGACGCCGATTGGTCATAAGTATTATAAGTATGCTTTAGAAATGATTGGTCTTCATGATCGAATGATGACGACCATTCACAATGAGTCGCGCAAGCTTAATAATGTGGTACGCATCGGTCTACCTTCTATTGTATTGAGAACTAGACTAACTAATGTCGTCTTAGATTTACGAAAAACTTATCCGGATGTAAACCTAGAAATTATTGAGGGCGGTTGTCAGTTCTTATATGAAAGGTTAGATGAAGGCGATGTGGATCTGGCTATTCTGATGGATCCCATTCGACGGACAGGGGAATTTCAAGACCAGGTTCTGATTCACGATAAATTTGTTGTCTTTATGGATCCTAACAATCCTTTAGCTAAGAAGAAAAAAGTGACCTGGGATGAAGTGAACCAAATGCCTATTGCCATTTTTAATGAATCATTTTCTACTAATCGTTTGGTAATGGATCAATTTGCTCAAAGACAGATGAAACCTGAAATTTTCGTTCACTCCTCTTCTTGGGAATACCTTATTGATCTTGTAAAAGGGAATGAAATAATTACGATTCTTCCTCTATCTACTTATCATTTAATGAATTCGGATCAAATAATTTATCGCGAATTCAAAAAGGATTTACCTTTTAATATCTATTTATCAAGAAAAAAATATGAAGCTTACCCGACCAGCCATAACTTACTTTATGACTGGATTAAAAACTATATAGACCAGCAAGTAATTAGTGGGTAAGAGTCAAATATCTTTCAAGCATATTTCTAAATTTTAGAAATATGCTTTTTTTTTGTGCTGTCCACTCTTTTTTTAAATAATTTTTTAAATTTAACAAAACTGCTTTGAAAAAAATTAGGCAAAACTTTATTTAAATAGTTGGCGATTACACAAAGTATTTAATAGATAAAATTTAATACGAATTCATATTAAATCAAAAGCTATCGCACTTATGACCTCTTTGTGAAAAATTTTTATAAAAAAACTGTTGGATTTGTGAAAAATAGTGGGAGAACTCACAATTAAAATACTACCTGATTAGTAAATGTAATGGAATCGATTTCTTTTTCTAAGTTGCAAGTCTCTAAATGATTGCATATACTCAATTTGTAAGCGCTTATCAAATTTTGTGTTGCATAATTTATGGAGTAAGTATTTAAATTTGATCGATCAAAGTCAATTTTGAGTTTGTGAATTATTTTTATCTAACAAGTTTTACTTTGTGATTTTGATTGAAGGAGAGAATAATGACTCAGTTAAAGACTTTAAGTTATACGGTTGATAAAGGCATAGCCAAGCTTGTCCTCAATCAACCCAAGAGCCTGAATGCTATTAATTTAGCAATGTTGGATGACCTAAATACCTTTATGAATGCAATGGAGCAGGACGAGAGTATTCGAGTAATTATCTTGACGGGTGAAGGTAAAGCCTTTATGGCCGGTGGAGATATTAAAGAAATGATGAAGATGGATGACCAAGTGGCTAAGAAATTCATTGAATATGGAAATTATACAATGAATCGCTTAGCAGGCCTTAAGCAAATAATGATTGGGGCTATTAATGGTTATGCCTTAGGTGGTGGTTTGGAACTCGCTTTAACTTGTGACTTAAGAATAGGAAGTTCTGAAAATACAATCGGTTTTCCTGAAGTCGGCTTAGGAATTATGCCAGGCTATGGAGGCACTCAAAGAGCTGTCCGTTTAATCGGCTTAGGTGCTACAAAACGATTAGTTTTCACTGGAGAATTGATAGATGGTAAAGAAGCTTATCGATTAGGTTTGATTGACTATTTAGTTCCTTCAGCAGACTTATTAGAAGAAGCTGATAAATTAGCTGACAAACTAATGCAGCAAGCCCCACTTGCTTTAAAAAAAGCCAAACTGGCTATTAATCGAGGTTCCCAATCAAGCTTACAAGAAGGACTCTTATTAGAAAATGAAATTGTGATTGGATTATTTAATAGTCAAGATCGTATCGAGGGTATGAATGCCTTTGTTGAAAAGCGAAAAGCTAATTTTAAAGCCAAATAAGTTAGGAGGAATAGTATGAGTCAATATCAAGCGATCTATGATGAAAAACGTCGTTCAGTTGAAGAGTTAGTCGCAATGATTGAACCGGGTGAAGGGATCGTTCTAGCAGCGGCTGGAAGTGAGCCATTATTGATTACCCAAGCTTTAAACAATGCTAAGCAACTTAAAGGGAATCGATTGTATCGGATGTTATCAATGTCACCGGTAGTTAATCTAGCTAAAGATCAATTAAAACAGTTTACTTTTTTCTTATCAGGCTTGGATCGTAAGGCTATGAGAAATACAGATGTCGATTTAATTCCTTCTCATTTCTCAGAAATACCCGCCATTATTAAACAAAGAGAACCAGAACCTGTAATGATTAGTCAAGCTTCACCAATGGATGAAGATGGATACTTTTCATTTGGCTTAACAGCTGCTTATACACCGTGCACGGTTGAGTTTGCAAAAAAAGTGTTTCTTGAAGTAAATGAAAATATGCCGCATACACATGGAGAGGGGATGAGAATTCATATCTCAGAAGTAACTGCTTTTGTAGAATCTTCTGAAGATGTTGTAGAATTACCGGATATCGAATTATCAGATAAGGACCGCAAAATTGGTGAGTATGTTGGGGACATTATTGAGGACGGTTCAACTATTCAAATCGGCTTTGGAACAATTCCAAATGCTGTTATGAATGCTTTAAGCCATAAGAAAAACTTAGGGATTCATACCGAAATGTTGCCATCATCAATAGTAGATCTTTATAACAATAAAGTTATTACTAATGAAGAGAAACCGGTCGGTAAACACCGTTTCTCAACAACTCTAGCTTTAGGAAATCGTCGCTTGTATGATTTTATTGATAATAATGAGGATGTCGAAATTCTTCCGGTTAACTTCATAAACAATATTGTTGAACTTGCAAAAATTGAAAACCTGGTCTCAGTCAATACAACTTTAGAAATTGACTTCTTGGGTCAATGTAACTCTGAACAATTAGAAGATTTCTACTATTCTGGTACCGGTGGTCAATCAGACTTTGCTGTGGGGGCAAGAATTGCTGCCAATGGTGTGGGAATTGTTTGTCTATATTCGACAGCTAAAGATGATACCATTTCTCGAATTGTTCCACATTTACATAGTGGTTCACCTGTTTCAACCTCAAAAAATGATATTGAAATTGTTGTTACAGAATATGGGGTAGCCCACCTTAAAGGTAAGAGTATTCAAGAAAGAGTACAAGCTTTAATTGAAGTGGCGCATCCGAAGTTCCGTGATGGTTTAAGAGAAGAAGCCATCAAGCTTGGTTATTTAGAAAATAAAAAATTAAAATAAAAGAAAAGGATTGATTTAAAAATGACTACAAAGATTGAAAAATTACAGTATTTATATCCAGAAGATATCTATGGTTACTCGCATGATCTTTCAGAAAATGAAGTAAACTTTCTAATGAAGCTGCGTGAAGTACTTGAAAAAGAACTTTATCCAGTTATTGATGAGCACTGGAAGAAAGAGCTTTTCCCGATGGAAGCTTTTAAGAAAATTACTGATTTAGGTTTGATGACTCATCCAACTCTTTTCGAGGGACGGGAAAATAAACGTAAAACTTCAGAAATTTTTAATCTTTTCCGTCTTTATGAATTAAACCGTATGGATTCTTCAATTGGTGCATTTACTATCGTCCACGGAGGACTTGCTTACTCAACTGTTTTAATCGGAGGATCTGAAGAACAAGTTAATTACTATGCACCTAAATTGGCCTCTTATGAATGGCATTCATGTTTCGGTTTAACTGAACCTCTTCACGGATCAGATATTGCCGGTGGTCTATCAACAACTGCTGAGAAACAAGGTAATAAATGGGTCTTAAACGGTGAGAAGAAATGGATTGGCGGGGCAGCAACTGCCGATGTTTTACCAATTTTTGCACGCGACGTTGAAGATGGCAAGATTAAATGTTTCATGGTAGCAGGCGGAACTAAAGGCTTAACAGTCGATAAGATTGATGGAAAGATTGCCTTAAGAATGGTCCAAAATGGACATATTAAATTAAATAATGTTGAAGTGGACGCTGAAGCGCGTTTAGAAAATATTAATGGCTTTAAAGATGTCGCTAAGATCTTATACACTACTCGTGCAGATGTGGCTCACTTAGCAACAGGTTTACATGCTGGAGCTTTAGCTAATACCTTGAAATACGTTAAAGAGCGTGAGCAATTCGGTAAGAAAATTTCTGAATTCCAACTAGTTCAAGAAAAACTAGCCAGAATGCAAGCAAACTGTGTGACTTCATTAGGACTATCTCACCGTTTAGCTGTTCTACAAGAAAAAGGTAAGTATGCAGAAGTTCAATCTTCACTCGCTAAAATGAATAACGCTTACCGTCTGCGTGAAACAGTAGCCCTAGGACGTGAGCTATTAGGTGGTAACGGTATTATTGTTGAACACGATGTGGCACGCTTCTTCGTGGATGCTGAAGCAGCGTATTCTTATGAAGGAACCCACGAAGTCAACTCATTAATTATCGGTCGTCACTTAACAGGTAAAGGGGCCTTTGTTTAGAAATACCAAGCTGAAGCAAGAGATAAGGAGCGAATTATGAAGAAAAATTTAGATGAAGTAGTTATTGTTGGGGCAGCCAGAACACCTGTAGGAGCCTTCTTGGGCGATTTAAAAACGGTTCGTGTTCAAGACTTGGGAACAACTGCTTTAAAAGAAGCAGCTAAAAGAGCAGGTGTCAGCCTAGAAGAAATTGAAGAAGTTATCTGTGGCCATGTGGTTGGTTCACCTACTTCAAGTAATATTGGTCGTGTAGTCGGCATTAATGCAGGTTTACCGATTGAATCTACTGGTTATACAGTCAACCGTTTGTGTGGTTCTGGTATCCAATCAGCTGTTTCAGCTGTACAGCTTTTACAAGCTTCTGAAAAGAAATATGTGGCGGCAGGGGGAGCAGAGTCCCTATCTAGAGCACCTTATTTCTTACCAGAAGAAGTGCGTTTCCAAGGATTTAAAACTGGTGATCAGCGATTAATTGATGCGAATACTATGATTCATACAGGGTCAGTCGGTGATGGGTACCCAGACTTGATTCATATGGGACAAACAGCAGAAACTTTAGCAAAGATGTATAAGATTTCGCGTGAAGAGCAAGATGAATTTGCTTTAAACAGTCAAGCCAAGGCCAAAAAAGCCATGGAATCAGGACGCCTCGCTCAAGAAATTGTGCCAGTTGAAATAACTGATCGTAAGGGAAATGTGACTGTGATTGATAAAGATAGTCACCCACGTCCGGATACTAGTATGGAAAAATTAGCTAAGCTAAGACCAGCCTTTGTTAAGGGTGGAAGCGTCACAGCCGGAAACTCTTCTGGACTAAATGATGGGGCAGCTTTCGAAATTTTTACGACTAAAGAAAATGCCGCGGCTAATAACTTAGAAATCATGGCTAAAGTAATGGATTATTCTGTTACTGGCTGTGAGCCAGATTTAATGGGGTTAGGACCAGTTAATTCGATTAAAGAAATTTTGGAGCGTAATGATTTTACTTTAGAAGATATCGATATTCTTGAGATTAACGAAGCTTTTGCAGCCCAAACTCTAGCCTGCTTGAAAGAATTGGGTAATGGCCCTGAAACAGAGCTATATGAACGCTTAAATCCAAACGGAGGGGCTGTTGCATTAGGACACCCATTAGGATGTACAGGCGCGCGAATGATTACAAGTATTTGTTATGAGTTCAAGAACCGTCCAGAAGCACGCTATGCGATTGCATCAGCTTGTATCGGCGGTGGAATGGGAATATCTATCTTATTAGAAAACGGCTATTACAAGGACTAAGTCTAAAGAGATTAGGAGAAGATTAAATGAAAATTCAAAAAACAATGGTCATTGGATCAGGTATTATGGGCAATGGTATTGCCCAAGTCCTTGCCCAGGCTGGTTATGAAGTTTACTTAAATGATATTAAAGAAGAATTTATTGATCGCGGATTAGAAAAGATTCATAAAAACTTGCAAAGAAATGTTGAAAAAGAAAGAATGACGGCTGAAGAAGTCGAAAGTATTAAAGGAAGAATCCATAAGTCTCTTTCTTATGATGATGCTAAAGATGTTCAACTAGTGATTGAAGCAGCCACTGAAAATCGTCAAATTAAATTGGAGATTTTTAAAGAGTTAGATAAAATCACACCTGAGGAAGCTATTTTAGCCACTAATACTTCTTCTCTGTCACTAACAGATATTGCTTCAGTAACTAATAAGCCGGATAAAGTAGTTGGTATGCACTTCTTTAATCCAGTACCAGTTATGAAATTGGTTGAAATTGTGACAGCTTTACAAAGCAGCGAAGAGACGGTTCAAACCGTTCAAGAAGTGATCGATGCCTTTAATAAGACCATGATTATCGCAGATGACTCACCAGGATTTGCAGTTAACCGAATCTTAGTTCCAATGCTTAATGAGGCCATCTTTGTATTGGGTGAAGGAATTGCCAGCAAAGAGTCCATTGATACAGGGATGAAATTAGGAGCAGGTCATCCTATGGGCCCACTTCAATTATGTGATTTAATTGGTTTGGATACTTTATTATCAGTGATGACCGTTCTTTATAACGGATTCAATGATCCTAAATACCGTCCGGCACCATTGCTTAAACGAATGGTTGAAGCGGGATATTATGGTCAAAAATCTGGCAAAGGCTTTTATGACTATTAGGAATTGCTATAACTAAAAAGTTTACTTCTGTTAAACTAGAGCTAACAATTTGACCCCCTCATTTTGTCGGCTCTAGTTACTTTTATCTAACTAGTCACAAGGGGAGAGCCATAATTATGGAGGTGGAAATATGGATAGAATTTGCCAATTATTGGGGATTGAATACCCCATTATTCAAGGAGCAATGGCCAATGTGTCGCGCTATCAATTAGTAGGAGCGGTCTCTGAAGCAGGAGGCTTAGGTGTGATAGCATCTGGTGGTATGTCAGCTGATGAGTTAAGAAGACAGATTCAAGAAGTTAAAAAAATGACTCGTAAGCCCTTTGCGGTTAACTTAATGTTGCAAATGAAGAATATCGAGGAATTGGTTGAAGTAATTATTGAAGAAGGAGTACCGGTGGTTACCACTGGTGCAGGAACTCCTAAGAATTTTATATCAGCTTTGCATCAAGCTAATGTGAAAGTACTGCCAGTTATACCTAATGTTAAAATCGCTAAAAAAATGGAAGCGCTAGGTGTTGATGCAATTATAGCAGAAGGACAAGAAGCAGGAGGTCATATCGGACAAGTTTCAACCCTGCCTCTAGTTCGCCAAGTGATTCGTTCAGTTGATGTACCTATTGTGGCAGCCGGTGGTATTTTTGATGGTGCGGGTATGTTAGCTGTGGAAGCCTTAGGGGCTAGTGGAGTTCAGATAGGTTCTCTCTTTCTAAGTTCCAAAGAAAGCCCTATCAAAGAAGGATTCAGGAACTTAGTCCTACAAGCCGACGAAACAACCACGGTGGTTACTGGACGTCGTCTAGGACATCCTGTTCGTGTGTTACCGAATAAAATGACTGAAAAATATATTCGTTTAGAATATGAAGGAGCTTCAGATGAAGACCTAATGAAATTAGCAGAAGGTGCTATGCGGCGTGCAGTTTATGAAGATGATGTCGAGGAAGGATCCCTTATGTGTGGTCAATCAATTGGCTTAATTACTGAGAGCCAGAGTGTTGATGCGATTATTCAAAAATTAATGGAAGAATACCGCCAAGCACGCTTAAAGCTAATCAATCAATAAACATTTATATTAAGCTACTAAAAATCTCGAGACTTCTAGTAGCTTTTTAAGAGTTTTAAAAATAACAATAGTTGAGTAGATATCTTTAATGAAAACAGATTAAAAACGATTAATATCAGCATTCTTTGACAGGACCGCTAGAGTGTTTAAGTTAAGAATTTAAGTTAATAAGAATACTAGTATCACAACAAAAGTATGGAAGGGGTTATGACTTTAGAAATTAAACAAATTAGAGAAGACGCTATGACTTAATTAGTGGATTTAGTCCATGAGGCATGGTTCGAAGGGGTTTATAAAGCGAAGAAATTTGAAAAGGCAGCATCTGCTATTTCCCTTAACAAAGCACTATAGAACAGCTCATTAGGATGCGTTGCCGTTCTTGGTGGAGAAATTGTTGGTATGACTCTTTGTTTAATGAAAGAAGCAGATTCGACTTTTAGAATGTTCCAGTTAGACTTTATTGACAAATTGATCACCTTATCCAACCAAGCGCAACCGGATGAAGTCGAACGAGTGACTCGCGTCTTCTAAAGTGAACGTCAAGCCTATAGACAATTAATTACCGAAGTCTTTGATTATTTTAAAGAACAGGACTTGGAAAATGTTTATTTAATCACCGATACGGATTGCAATTACCGTTTTTATGATTACCTCCATTTCGAGCTTATCAATGAGACACGTATTAAATTACCAACCAAAGAGGGCTTTAGATATCGGGATGAATTTATGTATGCCTATTCACTTTAAACAAAAATTTTAAGACAGCTTAATCCTTTAAGATTAGGCTTTTTTTATGCAAAAATTTAGAAAAATAAAAAAACACAAAAATTTTTGTTGACAGGAAAAAGGAAAGACGGTAATATTCATTTTGAAAATAATAATAATTACTATTTATCTTTAGGCAGATAAATTTAAAAAAGGAGATCGTATGAAGTATCAAGCAAAAACAAAAAAATGGTGGTTAGTTCTTTGTCTTATTATTGGCTCTTTAGTGAATATTTCTTCAATTCAATCTGTTAAAGCAGAAGAAGAAAGAAAAATAGTCACTTCTTTTTATCCAATGTATGCCTTAACCAAGGAAATCGTTGGCGATAAACACCCTGTTTTGATGATTAATTCAGCGAATGGTATTCATGGTTTTGAGCCTTCGGCTAATGATGTGGTGGCCATTTATGATGCTGATATCTTTGTTTATCACTCAGATATCTTAGAATCTTGGGCTCAAAAAATTAAGCACAATGTCGAAAAGCAAGAGAAATCTAATGTGATTATTATTGAAGCTTCGAATGGATTAGCTATGAAGAAAGTGCCGGGTCTAGAAAAACTAGAATTGATGGAGGGTAAAGATGAATCAACCCTTTATGATCCACATACCTGGTTAGATCCCATTGAAATAGGCGAAGAAGCAAAGTTGATTGCTCAAGCCTTAGGGGAAGTGGATAGAGATAATAAAGATTACTATTTGCAAAGAGCAGAAAGTATTGGAACGCAAGCTCAGGTTATAACGGATAAATACACCTCACTTTTTAAAAAGCTCAAGCAAAAGACTTTTGTCACTCAGCATACAGCCTTTTCTTATTTAGCCACACGCTTTGGCTTAACACAGTTGGGAATAGCAGGTGTGTCTGGACAAGAGCCCAGTGTGAAACAATTGCAAGAAGTGAAAAAGTTTGTGGAAAAATATCAAGTCAAAACCATTTTTACCGAGCCGAATATTTCAGATAAAGCTTCACAATTAATAGCCCAAGAGACTGGAGCTAAGGTAGAAGTCTTGGATCCCTTAGAAGCGGATCCCCATAATGATTTAAGTTTACTAGCTAATTTAGAAAATAATTTACAAAGACTGTTAAAAGTTTTGCAAGAAGAAGGAGAGAAATAAATGAAACCATCTAAAATACTCTTGTCATCCGCCGCTTTATTGACACTTTTAAGTTGGCATGAACCAATTAAATCAATCTACGCTCAAGATGATAAAGATTCATTCATTAATTATATTGAGGGTAGCGATGGAGAAAAGCCAAGTAATGTCTCAAGCACTGAAAACCGCACTATGGAAGAAATTTCAATGGAAGAAGGCATTGCGGGCGAGCAAATTATTGTCCAAATCAATAGGGAAGGTTATGTGACTTCTCACGGTGATCATTATCACTATTTCAATGGAGCAGTTCCTAGTGATGCTATTTTTTCAGAGGGAGTCTTAGCCCCTGAAGATTATCAATTTAATGAAGAGGATCTTGTTAGTCAAACGGATGAAGGGCAAATTATTTTAGTAGATGACCAATATTATCTTTATATAGAAAATCCAGATCAAGCTAAAAATCTTCGTTCTTTAGAAGAAGTGTTACTACAGTCATACAGTATGGATCCTGTCGATGCAAAGGCTATTTATGATTTGATGGAAGAATATGAACTTGGCGAAGAGGCTATTATTACTTATGAATTAGAACGCAGTCCTGAAGAAGTAGCAGATCAAAAAGGGATTGAAGGAGAGCATGTTGTTGTCTATTTAACCGAAGAAGAGTTTGTAACCAATCACGCTTTTGATTTACATGTTTTCTATGGTGACCTTGATCCAGAGGCTGTTTTCTCTGAAAGACTCCTAACACCTGAAGATTATCAATTGGACCAAGAAGATGTGGTCGCAGAAATTAAGAATGGATACATTGTAAAGCTAGAAGATCAGTACCAAGTTTACATAGCTCCTGAAGATCGGGCCCAAGCTGATAATATCCGAACTTTCCAAGATATTGAAGCTCAAGTAACCAGCAGTCAAAAGGTCTTTAAACAAGCAGGTGGAGTGCGTAAAGATGTAGCTAACACCATAGCAGCTGGTGAAGTGGGTGGATCAGGTAACCGCAATTCTAGTGGAGCTTACGTAACGGATGATGGATATATCTTTAACCCTTATGACGTTATAAAAGATTTAGGCAATGGCTTTATTGTTCCCCATGGTGACCACTTCCACTTTATTCCAAAGTCAGATTTAACGCCTCAAGAAATAATGATTGCAAACGCTGTTCTATCAGGTGGAAAAATTTCACAAGGCAACAGTAAAACAGCTGATAAAGGAATGGTTGATCAGATCATTCATGACAAAGCTGTTAATCATAAAGGTCCTTACACAACGGATGATGGCTATGTCTTTTCAGTGGGATCCATTACTAAGGTAACGGATACAGGTTTAATTGCTGCTCATGGTAGTCACTTCCATTTTGTTCCTTTTGCTCACTTAAACAAAGGAGAATTAGCCCAAACACAAGCTTATATTCAAAAGAAATTCGGAATTAAACGTAATTTATTGGCTGAATTTGGTTTAGCTAAAGAAGATAACAAAGTTGATCAGCCAAGTAATAAAAAACCTTCTCAAAACCTTGATAAGATAGCTGATAAGCCAACTGAAAATGATCAAGGTAATAAAAACCAAACAAATTCAGAATATCAGCGCCTATTAGCCAAACTCTATGCTTTGCCAATCAACCAACGTCATACTGAATCTGATGGTTTGGTCTTTGACCCGGAACTCGTAACAGATGAGATTGAGGGAGACTTCGTCTTACCTCATGGTGACCACTTCCATGTTATTCCACGTTCAAGTCTATCAGATTTAGAAATTAAATTAGCAGAAATGAAATTAGGCAAACGTCCATCAGTCGCTGTGAAGCCAAAAAACCCACAAGTTGATAAAGCAGATAATGAAAAACCAGCTGAATTAGACCAAGCAAGTCAATCTGAAAAGCCTAGCCAACCAGATCAACCAAAAGCAGATGGAAAAGTTGATTTCTTAGCTCAAAATTATAAGAAGTCAGCTAAGGGTAAGGACGGTAAAACATATACAACGGATGATGGCTATGTTTTCACACCAGAAAGTATTTTGAACTACTCTAAAAAGGGGCTTACAGCTGAGCATGAAGGACACACTCACTTTATTCCTTTTGGTGATTTAGACGACAGTGAATTGAAAGCAGCTGCTGACTTTATCAATCAGCGAAACATTAATGCAGCAGAAGAAAGTAAATATACAGCAGAAGAAATTGCAGCCAAGTTGGCCTATATTTCTTTGGAAAATGGTGTAGCCATTGAAGATCTGGAAGTCAACGGTAACGAAGTGATTATTCCGCACGGTAATCATTCACATACAGCGAATATGGATAAAATTCCAACAGAATTAAAGCAGTCTAACTTCACCTCGGAAGAAGACTATCAAACTCAATTGATTACGCTTAAAATGAGTGAAGTATCGCGTAATAAGGATTACATTGATGTTTGGCGTAAAGATGCTACCATTTATGCTTTAACGAAGTTCTATAAAGTAGTAGAGATACCATTAGATGACATAGAATTACCAATTAAATATGATCAAGTCTCATTAAAAGATGTAAAAACAATAGAAGATCCACTTTTTGAAAAGAAAGTCTATGTCGCTCAGCGCTATAAAGTTAAGCCATCTGATATGTTTATCTTTAATGGTCGTATCAAAGTTGGTGATCTTAATTTAGTGATCGATGAGATTGACGTAACAGAAGCCTATGAAACAGATTCAAATGATTTGCCAGAAACTGAAGAAAATGTTGAAGGAGAAAAGGATGAAGTGGTTGAAGAAACTCCTTCTAATAAAGGAGTTAGCCATCAAGCGGTCATTGAATATATTAAAAACTACTATGGTAAGGCTGCTAAGTCTGTTAAGTACGGAAAAGGTTTTGGATATATAGTGACGCCAGCTTCTGGAGAAGAGAATGTATTAATTATAGAGTCTGAAGCAAGAGCAGCGATGGAAAATAAAGAGGCATTGCCAGAACTTGCTAGTCAGAAGGATGGCGTAGATTCAGAAAATGAAGTTTCTTCACTAGATGAAACTACCAAAGAAATTTCGATGGAACAATTGAAAAATTTTGTAGGTAATTACTATGGGGTAAACCCATCAAGTATTCAAATATTTTCAGGTATGGTAATCGTTCCAAATCCTAATCCAGATTATGCCAACCTTAATCTTACGATTAAACAAGTAAAGCTTGCTTATATTATGAATGGTGAATTACCTGCTATGCCACAAGTTGCTCCTTTTGCAAAAGAAGAGATTGGAGAACGAAATGATTCTAATTTAGATGATGCAGAAATAGGCAAATAATCAAAATTATAACAAAGTTATGTTAAGAGTCCTTGTTAATGATCAAAGGACTCTTAATTTTTATTTAGGGAAATTAAATATCAAAATTTATGTCATACAAATAAATTTGATAGACAAGAAAGTAGGCATATTTTATAATCAAAATAAATTTTTTGATTATAAGGAGCAAAAGCTATGGCTAAGAAATATCAGTGCTCTTATTGCGGGAAAGAGTTTTCCAAGTCTAAAATTGACTGGGAAGGTTCAGAACCTGAGTTTGAAGAATATTACTGCAAAAAATGCAGCGAATCTCTTATACAAGCGAGTATCAATGCGATGGATCCCAATAGCAACGGCTATGAGGAAGATGGATTTTAGGAAGAGGAAAGGTTAGGTTTTTAAATTTAATTATTAAAGCATTTCATTTAAATAGAAAATAAGACTTCTATCGATAGGAGTCTTATTTTAATTGTCTACTACAAGACTTAGAAGTAGCCAAGGAATGTCTATTCATTCATGATATAATATAGGAACAATCTTAAAAACTTAGCTTAAAGTAGTAAGAAAAGAGGTATTTAATGAAGCGCTTTATTGAAATCGATGAACTTAGCCAGTATCCAAAAGCTTTTTTATAAATGTAACACTGGGAAATGATCAAGCCAGTGGCGATGACTACTATTTAGGACTTGAGGAGCCACTATATGATGAGGCGAGTCACATTCCGCATGCCAAGTCATATTATTACGAATTGGTGTACGATGATAAGGGGTATATGAGGTCCCAGAAAAGTTTATAAGCTCATTTCAAAGACCTTAAAGACAAAGAGCTCATGGTGTCTTGAGGATTGGGCGTAACCGCTTGTAGCAATTTATTAGCCTTAGATGAAATAGGCATTGAAGGAAAGTTATACACTGGTTCTTATTCGCAATGGTTGAAGAAAAAGCAGAAAGCTGTTAAAGGAAATGATGAGTAGAAAGAGTGAGTGAATGAAAAAAGAAATATTTCCGACTGAAGTATTGGAAGTTGAAATTACTGAGTTAGACCATAAAGGAAATGGCTATGCCCGTTATGTCCATGCGCCAGACCGTGGGTCGAATGGAAAGGGCTTGAAATTATTTATACCCAATGCCGTTCCAGGGGATAGAGTTCGGGTGACGGTACCTAATGCCAAGGGCAGAAAGCAAGCAGTCGTACCGTTTGATGCATTATTAGCAGCCAGTCCTGATCGTAATCTTGATATTCCGCTCAAAGACGCCAATGCCGGGGGAACGCCATTAATTTCCATGACCTATCCAGCTCAGTTAGCTTATAAAACCCAAGAAGTAAAGGACCATTTAGCAAGCCAAGGATTCGATCCGGCTTGTGTTCGACCCATTATTGGGATGGATGATCCCACCCATTATCGTAATAAAATGGAGTTAAGCTTCGGAGCTGAAGGGGCTATCGGTATGCATGAACAAGGTAACTTCACCAAAATCATCGATATGAAAGATTCGGTGCTTGCTCCTAAACTATTTGTCCGGGTAAAAGAAGTAGTCGCCGACTGGCAAAAAGATTATCAATTATCCTATTATGACAAACAGACTCAAAAAGGTCTTTTGAGAAATCTCTTATTGCGTCAATCCTTTGTCACCGGGGAGTTGATGGTAGTGATTTATGCCACTGAAGCACCTAGTCAAATGCAAGAGGCAGTGGATGATTTGAGTCAGCGGCTAAGCAAACGCTTCGATCAATTAGTTAGTTTACAATGGATTCTACACAAGGAAGCGACGGAACGGATTCAAGCCGACGAAACGTTTATTCTTCATGGGCGCGATTATATTAATGACGAATTAAATGGCTTTCGCTATCGGATCTGGCCGGAGACCTTTTTCCAAGCCAATCCTGTCCAAGCGGAGAAATTGGTACAACTAGCCTTGGAATTCGCCCAGGTCAATGATCAAATGCGCGTCTTAGATCTTTTCTGCGGGGTGGGAACTTTTAGTTTGCCCCTAGCTGAAAAGGCTAAAGACTTAGCCGGTATTGAGATTGTTGACCAGTCGATTCAATCAGCTATTCGCAATGCGATTGATAACGGCTTAGACAATACCTTCTTTATGACCAGTGATGCGAGAAATGGCTTGAAGCGCTTGGAAACCGAGTGGGGACGACCTGATTTATTACTATTAGACCCTCCTCGTTCTGGGGCCGGTGGAAAAGTCATGCGTGCCATTGGAAGATTTGGTACGGATAAAATTGTTTATGTTTCTTGTTTCCCTAAAAGTTTAGCAGAGGATTTGGTTTGGTTACGTGACTTTGGTTATGAATTGGTCTCTGTTCAACCGGTGGATCAATTTCCGCATACAACGCATGTGGAGACGGTGGCGTTATTGTCCAAACTAGATATCAACCAACATATTAAAGTAAAATTAGATATGGATGAGTTAGATGTAACGGCTTCTGAAAGTAAGGCTACCTATGAAGAAATTAAAAATTATGTATTAAAGAAACACAACATGAAAGTATCTAATCTATATATATCACAAGTAAAGAAAAAATGCGGACTTGAAGTTGGTAAAAACTATAACGTCTCAAAGAAAGAAAATCCTATAGTCCCTAATTGTCCACCTGAGAAGGAAGAAGCGATAAGGGAAGCTTTAGAGTATTTTAAAATGATTTAATGTAAGGATATTAGAAAGACAAGCTAGTATTTCAAAAGGGCAAGATAAATGATATACTAGGCATAGTGTCTAAAATAATAATTAAAATGAATATATATTAAATCAGATATAAGGAGAGATAAAATGGGAGTATCTTATAGACCTTTATGGATAGAACTAGCCAAAAGAGAAATGGGAAAAGTTGAATTTCAAGAATATGTAGGTATTTCAGGAAATTTATTAGCAAAGTTAGGGAAAAATGACTACATATCCATGAGAAACTTAGAACAGATATGTAGGAAGATGAAACTTTCTCCTAATGAAGTAATTGAATTCAAGGAGGAAGAAAAAAATGATAACTAAAGACAACCTGAAAGAATTATTAATTTTTTTAGGTTATGAAGAAGTTGACGGTAACTATTCTTATCATTTTGAAGAAACTAACTGTGATATTCTTGTAGACTTTTCAAATGAAAAAATAATTTATCCTACGGAAAAGGGGATGATAGTAAATGAAAGGCAGACTACAAATTTTTCTAGCAATGAGAATTTTGTCGTTTTAGAATGTATTCATAGGCTATTAGAAAAAGGATATAAACCGTCACACATAGAAATTGAAAAAAGATGGTCATTAGGTCATTTACAAAAAAGTGGTCGTGCTGACATATGTGTTATGAACGCTACTGGCAATGATATGCTCTTTATAATTGAGTGCAAAACCTATGGAGATGAATTTGATAAAGAGCTTAAAACATTAAAATCAGATGGTGGACAACTATTTTCATATTTACAACAAGAAAAATCTACAAAATGGCTAATGCTATATGCTTCAAGCTTTAAAGATGGAAAGCTAAACCATCAAATAAAGACAATTCCAGTATTTGATACAGAAGATATCTTAGAAAAAGCAAAAAAAGACAAAAGTATAGACCTATATGAAAATGCAAATTCTAAAGAAAAGACTTTTGAAACATGGGTAGAAACCTATGATCAGAAAACATATGGAGACTTAATTTTTTCTGAGGATACAATTGCCTATAACATTGGAGAAAAACCACTTAGAAAAAAAGACTTAAAAGAGTTTAATCCAAGAGATAAAATTGTAAATAAATTTGAAGAGATATTAAGGCACAATAATGTATCAGATAAGGAAAATGCTTTTAATAAATTAACGGCACTGTTTATTTGTAAACTTGTAGATGAAATAAATAAAGAAGAAGATGATATAGTTGACTTTCAATATAAATTCGGAACAGATACTTATGAGACCCTCTTAGATAGACTTCAAAGGCTTTATAAAGAGGGGATGGATAAATTTATGAAAGAAGAAATATTTTATGTATCATCAGAATATCCTTTAAATTTATTTTCAACCTACAAAGGACAGAATAGGAAAAATGCTATAGAAGATTTAAAAGAAACATTTAGAAAGTTAAAATTCTATTCTAATAGTGATTTTGCTTTTAAAGATGTACACAATGAGGAGCTTTTTAGACAAAATGGTAAAATTCTAGTAGAAGTGGTTAAACTATTTGAACATTACAGGATTGTATACTCATCTAAACATCAATTTTTAGGAGATTTGTTTGAACAACTATTAAATCAAGGCTTTAAGCAAAATGAGGGACAGTTCTTTACACCTATTCCAATTACAAGATTTATTTGGGAAAGCTTGCCAATAAATAACTTAAAAAGTCTTTCAAAGGAAGATGGCTATCCTAAAATAATAGATTACGCTTGTGGTTTTCGTGTCATAATTATGACAACGGCAAATAGTAACGATAGGGACAGGGCTTCAAACCCTTTACAAAAATAAAACACTTCTAAATTCCCCAATTGTGAAAATATATGATTTTGGAAAGTTGAAGGATAAAAGGAGTAAGTATGAATCAAGATATTGATATTACAGGGGTAAGGTTAGAAACCAAATCTCTTATTTTAAGACCCTTTGAGAAAAAGGATCTAAATGATTTTTATGAGTATGCAAAGGTTCCTGGTGTTGGTGAGATGGCAGGATGGATTCATCATCAATCAATTGAAGAGTCTGAGAAAATTTTAGATATGTTCATGAGTGATAAAAAGACTTTTGCAATACAAGACAAAATATCTGGAAAAGTTATCGGTTCTTTTGGTATAGATAAGTACGATGAAAGACTAGCTGGCCAAGAATTCAAAAATTTAAAATGTAGAGAAATTGGATATGTTCTAAGTAAAGATTTTTGGGGGAAGGGATACATGCCAGAAGCCGGTTTAGCGGTTTTGAAATATTGTTTTGAGGATATCGGATTAGATGCAGTTTTTTGTGGATTCTTTAAGAAGAATAATCAATCAAAGCGAGTAAATGAAAAATTAGGTTTTACTTACCTCTTAGAGCATACCTTTAAGACTAGGTATGAAACTGAAGAAGAGGCAATTTTAACCGTAATACTAAAAAATGAATGGGATAATAAGAATAAAACTAATGTTTAAAAGAAACGTGATTCTGTATGATATTTTTAGTTTGTATGGTTAACAATCCACCTAAATTAACAAAAAATCAGCATCTATAAATGTTGATATCGCTATATGATTTTGCAGGTGGAAGTGGTCACTTTTTAACAGAGGGGATTGACCTAATCAATCAGATAAAAGAAAATACCAATAATAATTGGATAGCTGAAAATATCTATGGTATAGAAAAAGATTATAGATTAGCAAGAGTTTCTAAAATCTCTCTTTTTATGAATGGTGCAGGTAGTGGAAATATCATTTTTGGAGATGGTTTAGATAATCATAAAAGCAAAGGAATTGAAAATAACAGCTTTGATATCTTAGTTGCTAATCCTCCCTATTCTGTAAGGGCATTTAAGTCACATTTAAATTTAAAAGAAAATGATTTTGAACTAACAGAATCTATATCAAATGAGGGTAGTGAAATTGAGGTTTTATTCGTTGAAAGGATATCTCAGCTTTTAAAACCTAATGGTATAGCTGCTGTTATACTCCCATCTCCTATTTTGAGCAATACATCAAACAGTTATGTAGGTGCAAGAGATGAGATTTTAAAAAACTTCAAGATAAAAGCTATTTCTCAATTTGCAGATAAAACTTTTGCTGCTACAAATACAAACACGGTCATTTTATTTTTACAAAAATATAACGAGCCACCAAAATATTTTAAAATCATAGAAGATACAGTCCAGGCTGTTTTCAACAATGAGAAAACAGCTGAATGGATGGACAACGAAATATTAGAAGATTATCTTGAGCATATAGGGGTAGAAAAGAATTTATATCTTGAATTTATAGAAGAAGCTAGAGATTATACTGATTTATTGGAAAATAATTATTTTAAAATGTATGTAGATGACTTTAAAAGCTCTACAGAATTAAGAAATTTACAAGGTCGTAGTTCATTTAAAAATCAATCAGAATCAGAACAAAAAGAAAATATAAACAATATTTTTTATAGCAATATTAAGGAAGTTGAAAAAGAAAAAATATTCTATTTTGCTCTTGTAAGAGAGCAGGAAACAGTGGTAGTAAAATCTCCGACAACGGCAACAGGACAGTATGATTTTTTAGGCTATCAATGGTCTAATCGTAAGGGGAGTGAGGGAATACGAATTAGAAATCTAGGAGGGAGATTATATGACCCTAAAGATAGAAACAGTGATAAACATATAGCTCCTATTATTAGAAATGCATTTAATAATAACATAGTAGATATTGATGATTCTCTAGAGGAATTTATAAATATTATTCAAACAAGGAATATGCTTGACTTTGAAAGGGAAAAGTTTGATAAGGGTATAAGCCTGATTAAAAGAGAAGTCATAAAGATTAAAAGTAAATATACTGTAAAGAAAATAAAAGAGATAAATGAATTGAGTATAATTAGAGGAGTAACATATCCTAAGAATAAAGAAAGTTTAAATATTACTAGTAATATTGTTTTAACTGCTGATAATATAACGTTGCATAATATTTTAGATATAAAAAAAGAAATTTATATTGAAGATGACTACGAATTACCTGCAGAAAAACAACTGTTAAAAAATGATATTTTCATCTGTTTTTCTAGTGGGAGCTTGAAACATATTGGAAAAATGGCATTTATATATGAAAACCTTAAAAAATATGCTGGTGGATTTATGGGAATAATAAGATTAGGATCGATAGAAGAAATACTCCCTAAATATTTATTTTTGGTTTTATCATCAAATAAAATTGATCAACAAATAAAAAGTATTGCATTAGGTGGGAATATAAAAAATATTTCATCAGATTTTGAAAATATAAAAATCCCAGTACCACCTATAGAAGTACAAAAAGAAATAATATCAGAATGTGAAAAAATAGAAGAAAAATATGAAACTACTCGTATGAAAATAGAAGATTATCAATCTCAAATTCAGAAAATATTTGAAGATCTTGAAGTCATAAAAAATGATGGGGGGGGTACAAACTAAGTGATACCAACGTGTTCAGCCTGTCTATTGGAAAGAGAGTTCTACAAAGTGAATTAACAGAAAAAGGTATACCAGTATACAGTGCCAATGTATTTGAACCTATGGGTAATATAGATAAAGCATTAATTGAAAGTTTTGAAACTGACTATATTGTGTGGGGGATAGATGGAGATTGGATGGTAAATATTTTTGAAAAAGGATATGAATTTTATCCAACTGATCATTGTGGATATATGACTATTGATGATAGTAAAATAAATCCTAGATATATGACTTATGTTTTAGAAAAAGCTGGAAAATCAGTAGGGTTTTCAAGAAGTCATAGAGCATCAATAGATAGAGTTAAAAGTATAACTATAAATGTTCCAAACATAAAGAAACAAAATGAAGAAATGGGAAAAGTTATTAAACTAGAAAAAGAAATTAAAAACTTAGAAAAAAATCAAATTGACTTAAATAGTGAAATAAGTAAAGTTCTTAATTCATATTTACAGTAGCAGAGAAAGCGATTAGAAATAAAACTCTAGTCGCTTTTTTTATGTCTAATTTTAAGAGGAGATGAAGAAATGAAAAATACAAAAAGATTAAATCAAGTAAAATATGAGATAGAAAATTTATTAGAAGAAAAAGAAAAATGTGAATTTGAACTTGAGCAATTAAAGAACCAAGAGAAGAAAACCAAAAGACAGATTAGTCAGAGAGAAAGGAAGAAAAGGACAAAAAGACTAATAGAAAGAGGGGCAATCTTAGAAAGCTATATTGAGAAAGCAGAAGAAAAAAGCAATGATGAAATTATTGAAATATTAGATAAAGTTTTTCTGAATATGGATTGATAGGAAAAAGGAAGAAGTTTTGAAAGAGAAAATAACATAATCAATCCCTTAGATTTTCTAAGGGCGCAATTATACACCCTAAAGGGTGTCCTTGCGACCTGCGGTGCTTGGCCCTTGCAGGGAGCAATAAAAGGCTAAAGCCTTTATCAAATTTTTCTAAAATACAATTTCATAAAAATATCCATTTGCTTTTTTATAGTCAAGGGTAAAATAAACTCGCTACCGCTCGCCCTTGACAATAAAAATTTGAAATGAATGGTAATCATTAAGCCGACATACTGAAATAAGAAAGTAAGTTTAGTATCGTCGGCTTTTTTTATTTTATCATTTCAAAACGCTCATTCACTAATTGGAGGTTCAAAAAAATTTATTAAGACCGACACCAAAAACAAGAAAGGAAGTTAGAAGATGGCAGAGAGTTTTCATTTTAATATTTCTATGGTAAGTAGAGGAAAGGGGAAGTCAGCAGTTTCTAGTTCAGCCTATATATCAAGAGAGAAAATAACCAATGAATGGGACGGAGTAACCCATGACTACCATAACAAAAAAGACTAAATCTACAAGGAAATATTTTTACCTGAAAATGCAAAAGAAGAATTTAAAGACAGGGCAACTTTATGGAATAGTGTGGAACTAAATGAAAAAGCAATCAATGCTCAACTGGCGAGAAGTTTTATTATAGCCTTACCCAAAGAATTAAGTATTGAAGAAAATAAAAAACTTATAGCAGAATTTATTGAAAGTAATTTTGTATCACAAGGAATGATAGCAGACCTTGCTATTCATGATGAAAGTGATGAGGGAAATCAGAATATTCACGCTCATATTATGACAACAGTCAGACCACTAAATGAAGATGGATCATGGGGGCAGAAAAGCAAAAAAGAATATGTCTTTGATGAAAAAGGGGAGCCAGTCCTTACAAAAAGTGGTAAACAAAAAACAAGAAAAATAGAACTCACTGATTGGAATAATCGGGGCAATGCTGAAAAGTGGAGGGCAAACTTTGCAGATTTATGTAATAAGTATCTTGAAGAAAATAATCTTCAAAAAAGAGTAGACCATCGTTCCTATGAAAGACAAGGACGAGATGAAATACCCACCATTCATATGGGAGCAAGTGCTTCTGCCTTAGAAATACAAGGCATAGAAACAGAAAAAGGGAATATCAACCGAGAGATTAAAAAACATAACAGCTTAGTCAAGGAAATTAAGAATAGATTATCTGAAATCAATTCATGGTTAGGAAGTTTAATCGGAAAACTTCAATCAAAGTATGATGAATATAAACAAGATAAAAAAGATGAGTTAGAGAACAAGGCAGAACTCTTTAATCTCTATGAATACATCTCAATTTACCATGATATTCAAGTGGATAAAAGAAAATACCTAAATAGTTATTGGAGAGAAAAGAAAGGTTTAGCCGACCTTAAACGATTTGCTAGTGCGAGAGTATATCTTCACGATAACAATTTAGAAACCATAGCAGATTTACAAGGGAAAATAGATAGCTTACAGGCTAAAAATAGAAAAGTATCAAAGGAAATAAAGGATAAGACAGAAGAAATAGACAAGCTGAATAAGTGCTTAGTCTATGCTGATATTATTAAAAACACAAAGGGAGTATATCAGACATGGGATAATAAAAAGGTATTTAAAGATAGCTACTACAAGCAAAATCAAGCAAAAATAGATAAATATAAAAGAGTGAGAACCTATTTAGAAAAGCAAACAGGTTCATCAGCCATAAAACCTAAAGAGTGGAAAAAGCAAGTTAATGATTTAGAGATAGAAATTGAAAGATTAAATCAAACAAAAGAAAATATTAAAGATGATTTTTCAAAGATTAATCACATTAAGTATGCAGTAAAAATAGTTAATGATGATTATGGCATTGACCTATCCATTGAAATAGACAAGTCAGTAAAGAGGGGAGAAAAGCCAAGTATCATTGAACAGATAAAAAAATTTGAAAAACAACAAGAAAAAGATGATGGATACAGACAGAAAGCAAGGGAGAAATACCAAAAAAATGAAGAAAGATAAGCACCGTTTAGAAAATAAAAGATGAAGTCCTAAATAGGAACAACATAAAAAAATAATTAGGAAATAGAGGACTGAATAAATTGTTCAGTCCTTATGAATTTAAGGAGGAGAAATGAGCGATAATAAAAAATACTACTATCTAAAACTAAAGGAAGATTTTTTTACAAGTGAAACTATAATTTTACTTGAAAGCATGAAAGACGGAGTTATGTATTCAAACATTCTACTAAAACTATATCTAATGAGCCTTAAAAACAATGGAAAGTTAATATTTAGAGATAATATACCTTATACAACAGAAATGATTGCTACTATAACTCGTCATCAAACAGGAACAATAGAAAGAGCAATTAATATATTTTTAGAACTCGAATTAATAGACCAATTACCTGATAACATTTTATATATGGCAGATATAGAATTATTTATAGGGAAATCATCAACAGAGGGGGAAAGAAAGAGAAGAGCAAGGCTTGAAAACAAAAAGAAACTAATAGCTTTAACGGACAATTGTCCACCAGAGTATAGAGATAAGAGAATAGAGAATAGAGATAAGAGAATAGAGGGGATAGAAAAAGACCAAATGTCCTCCACCCCCTTTTATGGTCAATTTAAAAATGTTAAGTTATCAGGAGAAGAATATAAAAAACTAGAGGAAGAGTTAAAAGACCACACTAAAATCATGGTAGATAAATTATCAAGGTATATGGAAAGTAGTGGTAAAGACTATAAAAACCACTATGTAACAATCCTTAACTGGTATGAAGAAGATAAGAATAAACTTATAAATAAATCAGATAAAAGAAAAACTACATCTAACTATGATGATAGTCCTAGCATATAAGAGGGTGGACAGGGATTTTTAGATGAGTTAATAGAAAAGATGATTAATTCTATAGGGAAGAATAAAAAAAGCCTTTAAATTAGCTTACACAATTTAAGAAATGAAAATCAATAAGAAGTACAAGGCGATTAGAAAAGTAAAAAATTCTAGTCGCTTTTTTATTACCACAAAGGGAGTAACGAATTGTTACCCCCTTATTTTTTTAGGAGGAGAAAATGACAGATAAAAATAATAACACCATAAAAATCAAAGGAGTTAATTTTAAGTACAATCTTGATAGGGATTATGAAAAAGAGGGGCATGTTTACTGTAAGTCTTGTAATGAACAAGTAGATGGAGAAGTAATAGACTTTATAAATAAAAAGATGATATTTAGAAGAGCCTGTAAATGTGATAGGGAAAGAGAAAAACTTGAAAAAGAAAGACAAAGAGCCTTAAAGGTGGAAGAAATTAAAAGAAGATGTTTTGTAGAAAGAAGTCAAAGTCAGTATACCTTTAGAAACTCTGATGAAGTCATAGATAAAGACCTAATCAGAAAGGCGAGAAACTATGTAGAGAAATTTGAAGAAATGAAAAAGGATAATATCGGTTTAATCATCTATGGGGGAGTGGGAAGTGGAAAAACCTATCTTACTTGTTCCATAGTTAATGATATCATTGAAAAACACCTTTATGAATGTAAGGTTATGAATTTTTCTCAAATACTAAATGATTTACAAAAGGGTGGATTTAACCTTGATAGAAATGAATATATAAATAGCCTAGCAAGTAAGACCCTACTAGTTCTTGATGATTTTGGCATAGAAAGAGATACAGAGTATGCTCTAGAACAAGTCTATAATGTGATAAATGCAAGGTATCAGAAAAGTAAACCGACCATTATCACAACCAATATAGATTATAGAGAACTGGAGAGGGAACAAGAAAACCTAATGCTGGCAAGAATTTATTCAAGAATACTAGAAATGGGAGTACCCTTAAAAGTAGATGGTAAGGACAGACGAAAAGAAAAACGAAAAGACAAGATAGCAAAAGCAAAAAAATTAATAGACAACTAAGAGCGACTAGAAAAGTAAAAAATTCTAGTCGCTTTTTTATTATCAAGAAGGTAGTAAGAATGTCACATTCTATTTTTAGAACGAAATAACAAGCTTAAAAGTCTCAATGTAGTCTCAAAAGAGTGTCAATCTTCGAGAAAAGCGGTCCAATAGGGTCATTTTTTCACTTTATAAAGTAGAGGGACATTTACTCTATTTGATCTTTGACAACTGAATAGACCACAACGAGACGTTATCCATTTAAGGAGCATGAGCTTAGATACGCCTAGACCTTCCTGCTTAGTAATCGGTTTAAATGAATACTAGAAAATTCTAAGGATAGAAGGAAGCAAGCGATAAATAAATGAGTTTAATTAAGGCGTGGAAACCTTAAGCGATGAATTAAGTGGTGATAATGATACTTCTACAGTTGACGCTGGCCCATCTAGAACAGGGGCAGAGGTGAGATGCCTATGTAGCAATTCCATTGCACTCGTTTATGTCATAAAACTAAATAATTCGCAAACAAGAAAGGAGGTGAGAGATTGGAGTATCAATGGAATGGATTAGCTAACTTATTAGCGGATTTAATTGGAAAATATGCTGAAGATTTGGATGTTAATAATTTGCCTAATCCTATTCCAATTACTTCTGATAATGAAGATGAAATAAAAGATATAAATTTTACAAAACTATCGCAGGAAAAAGGATTTAAATGATATAATAGTCGTGAGATAAATGTCCAAACTATTTTAAGAAAGCGAGGGTTTTGTATGAGAAAAGAGAAGAAAAAAGTTTATATTTACACGAGAGTTTCAACCACCTTGCAAATAGATGGATATTCTTTAGAGGCTCAAAAAGCTAAGATGAAAGCATATGCTGACTTTAATGACTATGAGATAGTCGGTGAGTATGAAGATGCTGGCAAATCAGGAAAATCTATTGAAGGGCGTGTTGCTTTCACACAAATGATGCAAGATATTAAGTCTGGTAAAGATTGCGTTTCCTTTGTCCTAGTTTATAAGCTGTCTAGATTTGCAAGAAATGCAGCTGACGTTCTATCAACTTTACAGGTCATGCAAGACTTTGGTGTAAATTTAATTTGTGTTGAAGATGGAATTGATTCATCAAAAGATGCTGGCAAGCTCATGATTTCTATTCTTTCTGCTGTTGCTGAAATTGAAAGGGAAAATATAAGAGCTCAATCTATGGAAGGTAGATTGCAAAAGGCAAGAGAAGGCAAATGGAATGGTGGGTTTGCTCCATATGGATATCAGCTTGTTGATGGTGAGCTACAGATAAACGAAGAAGAGGCTTATGCTATCCGTGTTATATTTGATAAGTATGTCAATACCACTATGGGAGCAAACAGCATAGCGAGATATTTAGACAACCAGGGCATAAAGAAGATTCCCAGACAAAATGGAAAGAATCCACTCTTTAGTGCAAGTCTAATCACTCGTATTCTAAAAAATCCTATCTATAATGGCAAAATTGCTTATGGTAGACGAAGAACAGAAAAGAAGCATGGGACACGTAATGAATATCAATTGGTAGAACAAGATGATTATTTAGTAGCTGATGGTATTCACGAGGCAATTATCAGTAATGAAGTATGGGAAGCAGCTCAGATTAAGGTCGCAAGCCAAGCTAAGAAATATGAATATTTACATAAGCCAAGAGGAACAACCACTCATTTGCTATCTGGCTTAATCAAGTGTCCTATTTGTGGTGTTGGCTTATTAGGCAATAAAAGCGTTAAGTATAAAAAAGATGGATCAAAGTATAAAGACTTTTTTTATTATGGATGTAAGCATAGAAAAAAAGTTCGTGGTCATAAATGTACCTTCAATAAACAAATTCGAAAAGAAATATTAGATGGGGCAGTAGCTGAAGTGATTACCAAGTTGGTAAGTAACCCAAAATTTGCTCGTCTAATGCAAGAAAAAATTAACATGAAGGTTGATACAAGTAATATAGATAATGAGATAGAAAATTACGAAAACGAGCTGAGAAAAAGTAACTTGTTAAAATCAAAAATCTTAGAAGATTTAGATAACTTAGATGTTGAGGATAAGTATTATAGTCGGATCAAAGAGGATTTCGAAAATAGATTATATAAAGCATATGACAAAATTGAAGTGATAGAGAGAAGTCTTATAGATTTAAAAGCGAAAAGAAGAAATATTGAAGCTGAAAAATTAACAGGGGATAATATATATAAGATATTGATTTATTTTGATAAATTGTATGATCTTATGAATGATGAAGAACGAAGAAAACTTATGGAAGTTCTTATTGAAGAGATTGAAATATATCAAGATAAGCAACCAAATGGACAATGGTTAAAATCTATTACTTTTAAGCTTCCAATCATTGAGGAAGATACATTAATAGGTTTGGAAAATGGAACACATGTGGAGTGTGTGGTATTGATTGAAAAGAAAGTGTAAGAAAATCCTGATTCGATAAGCCTTATGTCATATGATTAATCTGATTAAAGCATTTTTTCTGTGTTTAAATAGAGTTTTAGGGATAGATTGTCAGTATTTAGTAAAATTGTGAGAGGAAACTGGTTAGGAGAATTGAACAATGATTACTAATTGAACAATTGGATGGCCAAATGTACTGAGTCTAACTTGAATTAAAACATTGATTTTTCAAAAAAAGGTTGGTACAATTTAGAAAAGATAAAAAGGGGTTTTAATATGCATGGGGGAGCCAGAGAAGGTGCAGGACGTAGTAAGTTGCCTGAATCAGAAAAACGTAAAGCTAAGAGCATTTATTTTAGTGAGTCAGATATTGACATGATAGAAGGTATAACTATTGAAGGATGCACTAGCTTTAGTCAAAAGGTTATTGAACTAATCTACTATGCTATTGAAAATTTAGAAGAATCATCTACTAAAGAAAATACGATTATTTGTGAAGATTCCTTTGAATATCAGAATATCAAAAATGAAAAGGAAAGGGCAGACAAAATGAAATTTATCGACCTTTTTGCTGGAATCGGTGGCACAAGACAAGCCTTTGAAGATGATGATTATGAGTGTGTATTTAGCTCTGAATGGGATCAATTTGCTGCTAAAACCTATGAAGCAAATTATGGAGAGACTCCTTATGGTGACATTACTCAAATTGATGAGAATGATATCCCAGATCACGATGTCTTATTAGCCGGATTTCCTTGTCAACCATTTAGCAACATCGGAAAACGTGAGGGATTTGCTCATGAGACTCAGGGGACGCTATTTTTTGATGTGCTTCGCATATTAAAAGCAAAGCAACCTAAGATGTTTTTACTTGAAAATGTAAAAGGTCTCTTGAATAATGACAAGGGACGCACCTTTAATATTATAATTAAGCAACTTACAGAACTAGGCTATTCCGTTTTTTATGATGTGCTAGACGCTCAGAACTTTGGATTAGCACAACGTCGGGAGAGAGTTATTATTGTTGGATTCCATCCAAGCTTAAACGTAAAAGAATTTGAGTTGCCTCATGGGAATGAAAACATTCGAGTTCCAGTTAAAGATATTTTAGAGAGGAATCCTAAGGGATATACAATTTCTAAACATCTCCAAGAAAATTATCTCTTCAAGAAAGACGATGGTAAGCCACAAATTATTCATTTTGAGAGTGATATACGGGTTAATACATTGGTTTCTAGCTATCATAAAATACAGCGGTTGACAGGAACTTTTGTAGAAGATGGTGAAACAGGACTTAGACTATTGAGCGAATTGGAATGTAAGCGTCTCATGGGCTTCCCTGATGATTTTTTATTTCCAATATCCAGAACTCAAATGTATCGTCAGTTAGGAAATTCAGTAGCCATCCCAATGGTTAAAGCGGTAGCGGATGAAATGAAAAAGGTGATGATAGAAGGCCAGGAATACGAGCCTATTCCAGCAGAAAAACAGTTGAGTTTAGCAATATAATAAATATCAAGTCGTTCATTCGTAATTAAATGAACGACTTTTTTAATCATTATTTGTGAATCCTTTAATTTGAAATTTTTTGCCACGTTTTTTACTTGGGTATGTCCATTTAAATGGGGTTCCAAATTGACCACTATGGCTGTATTTTTCGAGATAATAAGATATATATTCATCTTTCTTAAAAACTTCAAATTTGTGCGTGAAAATTATCATATCGGCTATCTGAACTGGGTCATTGACTAAGGGATTGTTGTCTCCAAAAATGAAAAACTTAAGTAGCTGTTCATTATACTCAGATAAGTTACTATCTAAAATATTGATAGAGTTTGGATGTGTTTCAAGAAGACGCTTCCGACTGCCTACTTTCTCGAATTTCAATAGTGCATTAGCTATGGAAGATTCATGATCTATGTCTAATGCTGATATCAGGTCAGCAATATTGCCTTCGTGAATAGTAACTTCCTTGGCGGTAGAATTTTTAATGCTAATGTTTCGCACCAACTTCTGACCATTACTCATTTCAATGCATACGGTCAAATCAGTTTTAGGTAATCCGTTATTAGAAAGTCTAGGAATGTCTGATGATGCCTCGATATTTTTGATGGTGTCCACACCCTCGGTAAGACCAATAGCTAACAAGACCGTTTTGAATAATATATAGGTTGAAGATTTTATGGTTCTTGATGCATTTGTGTAATCATTCCATAACTCTATATTTTTGGGGTCCTTAAAAAATAAAACAGCACTATTTTCTGAAATAGATCCTAAAACATTTGCTCTTTGGCCTTGTGGCATCTTTTCGGTTGTTTTTGTTACTATTTTCCTGGCTAATTGATTCACAGTGATAACATCCGTAATGAAGGAAACGTATGTCTCACTTTTGATTTTCTCGGAATAACGTTTCGCATTTTGCATTTCTTTTTCAGAAATGGAATCAGGAACAACCAGAAAAATCTTTGTGATATTATCATTAATAAGGCGAATATTTTGAGCCATGTACTCGTTTCCATAGATGCGATCGTTTCTGACAGAACTTGTGCCTTTAATAAGCCAAGTTTCATTATTGAATTCTGAAAAGACGACTTTAAAGTCCATTTTGAATTGTTTTTCTTTATTGGGGTACCCAATATTATAATTAGAACTAAATTCAACATTAAAGTTTGGATCGTCGCAAATAGGCTCAATGACATTGTATATGAGTTCTTTAACGCTTTGACCAGATTTATATTTCATTAAGTTTTCATTTACAAACATTCAATATCTGCCTTTCACTTAAATATCTCTAAATCATAAAAACATACGACATGATTGATTATTAGCTTTCAAACTCGATTGGCTAATGAGATTCAGATACTATCATTGTAACAATTACATTATGCTTAAGCAATACAAGGTCTGTAAAAATAGAGACTAGAATATAAATTGCAAATAGAACGCAGCCACCTAGAACAAGGTAATCCTCGCTCATGAGAAGTGTCGCAATAATTATTGCAATGTATCATATATAAAAGATTATTTTATTTGAATAACCTTATATTCAATGTCTGTAAAGGATAAATTGAACAGTAAATTTATTATATGATTGTAAGTTTCTTCATCATAGGCTTCGCAAAAATGACTGAAATCATTATTATCCGCATTACCCACTCAACAAGTGCAGCATCGTCCAATATGAGCCCCTCTATTTGGATTACGTGTAATCCAATCTTGCTCACTTATTTCCCCGCTCTGACTTCTTCTTAAACGAAAGTGAGGGATAATATTAAAAGATTTCAAGCCATACAAAAATTCTTTAAAGGTTAATTTTTCTACTTCAAACATTTCAACCACTCCTAGTTATTTATTCAATTAAAAAAGCGCAACGAGATTCGTCGTGCTAGATAACTAGATTAGACTCATCTTTCTCTTTCGAGTTGGATTTAGCACCTTGCCAAAAGGTAGGTTGCTGCAGCTTCATTGGGCCAATTCCCTCTGCTTGCTCTGGATAAGTTGTGGTTTTTAATTGTAGAGTGATAATAGCAATGAAAGTCTTAAAAAACAAATAACTATAAGGATAAAAGGGGTATTGTTTGGTACAATATTACTAATTAAAAATGTAAATTTGATAAGGCGAAGGAGATAAAGAATGTTATTAACTCAACCAAGTGTAGAAGAAGTTAATAAATAACTTTAATTAAACTAAACAAACTAAATAAAAAATATTTTTATCGTGATGGAAAATTAATGATAAAGTCGATAGATTGGAAGAAAGGAATTACGTTGAGAGAAATTGAAATAATTATCGAAAAGCACTTTTTTGATGTTTTCAGTAATTAGGAGGACGACATAATATTAGTTAGAAATACAAGAAATTCTGCTGCTCATAAAGGAGGGTGTAATATTGAAACTATGATTGAAGTAAGAAAAAGTCTATTTGATGAACAATTGTTAGAAATTATTAATTGTCAACTGAATTAATTTTTCTGAATTCTTTCAGTCATTGCCACCATACAGCTAATATCCAGCTAAAGATATTGAAGAAGTTCAATGAGTTTTTTACTAAATTAAATAAGACATAAGATCAAGATGCAAATTAACGTTTATTTTACTATCAAGGTTGAGTAGATTAATTGTGAGGTGTTAAAAATGGATAATATTTTAAATTATGTGGCTGCTTTTGTATCAGTAATCACATTATTAAGTACTATAATTTCTGGAGTTATGAATTATAAATTAACAAAAAAAACGTCTGAAAAACAAATCGATTTGGATAAAGAGATTAGTTTGTTAGAACACTTTGAAAAAAAGAAGAATGCTCTCTATAAAATAATCCTAGTTTATAGACAGGACCAAAGAAAACGAATTGATAATTATGGTAGTAATTATGTAGGTTATGAAAATAAACAAATTACAGGAGATGGTCTAGATAAAGAGGACGCTGATCAAATTGTTCTAATTATGAGTGATCAAAGTCTGATATTTGATTCTGAAATAATAGACCAGTTTGATAAGACATATTCGGAATATATCGAAAAAGTTTCGAAAAGATATTATCAGGAGGAAAGTGATTTGGAATTAGCTCAAGAAAATGAACTATTCTATTTCCACGAGTTTGATGAGAGTAAAGATTTTTATAAACTTGTTATAGAAAAAGATGAATTTTATTCAGGAAAGCTTAGCTAATTTTACAAACAACGTTTGCAATCGACATTATAAATTACATACATAGCTTACTCACGACACATGTGGAGACGGTAGCGTTATTGTCCAAACTAGATGTCGACCAATGTATTAAGGTGAAATTAGATATGGACGAGTTAGATGTAACAGCATCTGAAAGTAAGGCTACTTATGAAGAAATTAAAGAATATGTTATGAAAAAACACGGCATGAAAGTATCTAATCGTTATATATCGCAAGTAAAGAAGAAATGTGGACTTGAAGTTGGTAAAAATTATAATGTTTCAAAGAAGGAAAATCCTATAGCACCTAATTGTCCACCTGAAAAAGAAGAGGCAATTAAGGAGGCTTTAAAACATTTTAAGATGATTTAAATTGGAGTATCTCGTAAAGCCCCATTGAGCTAGCAGTCAAGGGGGCTTTTTCTTGTGTGCCCAGCATGGGCACAATCTAATGGGTGAAAGTCCCTAGTCTGC